>CAZBKU010000092.1:0-10540 GCA_964492585.1 uncultured Thermoplasmatales archaeon
CCGCGCTTCTTGCACCCATCGGATGACCTGCTTGGTCGTCCACAGATCGACGCGGCCGCCCTCGAAGTGTCGTGTGTTCTGGGTCCAGATCCCCTCACATGGTCGGGACAAGGCAAGTGCGAGGAAGGGGACATCGCCCGGATCCTTGTCTCCGATGCGGTCTTGCGCCTCGGGCACCTCGTCCTCGAACGCTTCCCGTGGGACGATCTCGATGTTCTCCGTGAGCAGGGCGAGCAAAAGCCCGACGCCATCGAGCGTCAGGTTCGATCTCGACGCGATGGTCTCCGCGTTGCGCCGGATCTCGGCCAGGGTGCGTTCAGGCGCCATCAACCGGAGAGGCGAGTCGATGAGAAGGCCGCGGGTCGTCCCCTCGCGCAGGATGCCGGCGAAGAGGATGTTCGTGTCGACCACGAGCCTCATGTGAGCTCGTACTCCTCGGCGATGCCCTCCTTGACCAACGCATCGAGCTCCTCGATGTCCTCCTGTGTCAGCTCGCTTTTCTCAGCGATGGCATCCGCGATGGCGAGCTTCCGGAGATGGGCCTGGACAGCGTTCCGCATGACCGCGCTCCAGTTCACCTCGGTATGGCGACGCATCTCCTCGCGCAGGTCCTCGGGCATCGAGACGGTGACGTTGGGCATGTGAACACCTGTGTGAACAATATTTGCACTTGTTTACACATAAAGATTGTCGTCGGCGGCCATCTGCGCCTCGTACCGGCTTGGATCGTGCGAGGAGGGCGTTCTGGGTTCCGGCTGGATGGGATCGGAGGGTCGGTCGCGGTGCTGGCGTCGTCAGGAGGGACACGTCACCGGCTAGTCCGGGAGCTCCACGACGAGGTCCGCGGTCTCCTCGATCAAGCCACGGCCCCGCTCGCTGAGCTCGATGGTTGGCTGGTCGGGCTGATCTGTGGGGCTGGTGTCCGTTGCGCTCGGCGCGGGCGGCGCCTGGTTACCATCGGCCATGGTGGATCTGGAGGGTGGGCTTGCCGGTTATCGACCTTCAGGTTGATCCGAGCTAACTCGGCGGGCAAGAGTTCCTGGAGTGCGGTGAGGGGTCGGCCAAGCTGTCGCTCAACGCTCGGTCTAAGGAGTTTACGTTATCGGATGGTTAGATGGACATCATACCCCATCTATCGTCCCAAAGGCAGAACCCTTAAGCTGGATGTTACGTATATGGTGTTAGAGATTGGACTCAAAACCATTTGCAGGTCCAGGAACGTAACCATGCCCGCGTTGCCAAGGCTCTACGAGGCCCTGTACGCTCGCCAGGTCTTCACCGTCGACGAGGCCGTGGAGGCCGCCGGTCGACCACGTCAGCGAGTGATCGAGCAGCTCTCCTACCTGACCGGCCAGGGCTACCTGGACCGGGTGCGCCGGGGCCTCTACGCGATCGTCCCCGTCCAGGCCCGAGGAGAAGAGCCTCCCCCCGCTCCCAACCCCTACCTCGTCGCCAGCAAACTGGCCACGCCCTACGTGCTCTCCTACCACACGGGTCTCGAGCTCCACGGGGTCGCCCACTCGGCGTTCACCACGGTCTACGTGGCCACACCCAACCGGTTTGCTACCTTCGAGCACCGCGGCGTCGGCTACCAGGCCGTCAGGGCAGACCCCGACGAGGTGGCCCGCGCCGCCGAGGAGATCTCCGTCGAGGACCAGCCCCTCCAGGTCGCCACCCGGGAGTGGACCGCCGCCCACTGCCTGGCCCGCCTCGACCTGGCCGGCGGCCTCGAGGAGGTCCTCAAGAGCCTGGCGGGCTTCGCCTACCTTCGCCCCGACCGGCTGCTTGAGGCTTGCCAGGCTCTGGGCCAGAAGAACCTCTACCACCGGGCCGGCTTCGTCCTGGACCTCTACCAGGATCGGTGGCACGTCGAGCCAGCCCAGCTCGACAGGTTCCGCTCGCGTCTCTCCACGCACACCGATTATCTCGGCACCCGGCCCGGAGAAGCTACTTACGTCGGCCTGTGGAACCTGATGGTGCCCGAGAACCTGGAACAGGTGATCCGACCTGCCTGACACGCAAGCCGCCCCTCGTAAGATCCGCCGCCTGGCTCAACAAACTCCCTACCAGATCGGTCCCCTGGAGAAAGCGGTCCGACTCGCGTCGTTCCTCTCCGCCTTGGCCGACCACCCCTATCTCCACGACCGCTTGGTCCTCAAGGGTGGCACCGCTCTCAACCTCTACCACGGGAACCTGCCCCGTATCAGCGTGGACGCCGATCTCAACTACATCGGGGACACGTCCTTGGACGGTCTCGAGAACGACCGCGAGCCGGTGTGCGACGCCGTCGAGGGCCTGGCTGCCGAGCTCGGCTACCCTGTATCCGTGCTCGATGACGCGCACGCGCTGCGCAGCTACCGTCTCGACTACACAGGTGCCAATGGCAACCACGACAACATCAAGCTCGACCTCAACTTCCTCGAACGTGTACCCGCACTGGTGCCTGTGGACCGTCTCGAGCCACCGGCTATCCTAGAGATCTCGGGACCACCGGTCCCCTGCCTCCAGATCGACGAGCTGACCGGTAGCAAGCTTGCGACCTTGATGCTCCGCGGGGCCTGCCGGGACCTCTTCGACGTCGCTACCCTCTCGACCCGGCAGGACATCGACTGGGAGCTGGCCGGGAGGATCGCCCTCCTCCATGGTTTCCTGGATCACGTCGGCCTCAAGAACCTCCGTCCGTCCCGGGTCGACACGATCGAGCAAGCCGACTACGACAGGGACCTGGCCAACCTCCTTGCCAAGGGCTCTGGGATCAGCTTGGATGCCCTCACGGAGCGGGCCCGCCCGCTGGTCGAGCCGTTCGAGGAGCTTGAGGTCCCCGCCCTACGCTGTCGGGAGGCGCTGGCCGAGGGCCGGTGGGTCCCCGAGCTCCTGTTCGATGGCTACGAGGTCAACCCCGAGCTCAAAGACCACCCGGGGATGGCCTGGCGGTTGCAGAACCCGGATGCTCGCTTGCCGACCTAGCCCACGAGCCGTCGCTCGCACCTGGGTACGATATCCGGATGGCCCCGCCCCCACCAGGCCCATGGGTAGGTCGCGCCCTTCCCCCGAACAGGTTGGTCTCGTCAACCACGACCGCGACGGCCGTCCCTCTGCCTCGATCTTCTATCCGCTACCCCTAGCCCCTACCCACAACTCTCTACCCTCGACCCCCTCCCCCACCCTCACCGTCCAAGGAAAACGAAGACACCCAGCCCCTCCTCGGGTCCTCCGGCACCAAGGCCCTCAAGACAGGGACCAGCTTCTTCCACAACCCCTATCTCCTAGCTTGCGCCATGCAGGCTGGGGACACCGATGACCGAGCAACCCAACACGATGGAGACCCACGTCCAGATCGTCGGCATCCTGGCCCTGGTCTGGGGCGCGCTGGCCGCTGCAGGCGGCCTGATGATGAGCTTGTTCACCGGGGCCGCCCTGTTCCCCATGATGGGGTCGGTGGGCAGCATGGAGGCTGGGATGCTGAGCATCATGTTCCTGGTCATGCTCCTGCTGGCCGCCCTGGCCATCGCCACCGGTGTGGGCCTGTTGAAGCACCGCCCCTGGGCCAGGACCCTGGGCTTCATCGTGGCAGCCCTGAGCCTGTTCGGTTTCCCTGTGGGCACCGCCTTCGGCATCTACACCTTCTGGGTGCTCACCCGGCCGGGGACCGAGGACCTGCTCGAGGACCGGCGGGCCGCGCCCAGCGCTTGAGCCGCTTGTTTCACCGACCCCCGCCGGCTGACCTTATCATAGACGGTGGCGTGCATTGGCGGGGGTGACACCAAGATGCGGATCCTCGTCGTCGGCGACCTCCACGGGCCGGCCGGCCTTCGCCACGCGGACACCATGGCCCAGACCCGGGGCTGCGAGATGATCCTCCAGGTGGGGGACTTCGCGGCCTACGGCGCTTGGGTGAAGACGCCGACCCGGTTCGTGGTCGGCAACCACGAGCGATGGCACATCATCCGGGCTCGCGACTTCGGTCGGCGGATCAGGATGCTCGAAGACTACCAGACCTACGGGTTCGGCGGCCTGACCGTCGGATGCCTTGGACGGATCCAGAGGAGCCAAGCCCACCTCGGCCTCATGAGCAGGGGCTGGTTCATCGGCGACCGTGATCACATCTGGATCGAGGAGGACCCCGAGGGCGTCGCCAACCTGGAAGGCTCCGACCTCCTCGTCTTCCACGACAAGCCCCACTTCGAGCTCGCAGACGAGGACTTCCTCTGCCAGGTCGTCCGCCGCGTCGAGCCGAGCTTGGTCCTGCACGGCCACATGCACACCTACGAGGTGACCGAACCGATCCCGGGGACCACGGTCGTCTCGCTGCCACCCTGCGACCCGTCCGGGCCCGTGGTGCTCAGCTCGGGGGATCAGACGCCGGCACCGGTGGCGGAGACCTTCGTCCTCGACACCGAGAAGCGGACCCTCTGGCACCCCGAGCGAGGGGAGTTGGGGTTCTAGTGGGCCTGGAAGGCCGTCCCCGGAGGGGAAAGGGCGTGCCAGCCGACCCTTCCAACGAAGCCGAGTGTATGTCTCAGTGAGACTTAAGTATCATAGAGACTATAGTCTCGTAGAGACAAATGTCTGCCTCGACGGCTCGGACGATGATCCTGCGCCTCTTCCAGGAGGCAGGCCCCAGGGGCCCGGAGGACCCGATCTCCTTCGGCACGATCCTGGATGCTCTCTCCTCCCGGTACACCAAGGGCACCATCTCGGCGCGACTTTCCGAGCTCGTCGACGAGGGCATCCTTGAGCGCAGCGGCCGCGGGAGCTACCGCCTTGTCTACACGCGCGAACCTATCCCTGATGCACTGGGGGAGCTCGTCGACCTGCTCACCCACGAGCTCCCCGAACGGACCCTCCAAGGGACCGTCGCCTGGGATGCCACCCCCGTGCTCGCCGACAGCGAGAACGGCGTCATGGCACCGGTCCAGGTCCTGGAGACCGAGCGGGCGACCGGGGGTGCGACCGCTCGCATGCTCCTGGACCGCTGGCCAGGTGGCGACATCCCCCACGTCAAGGAGTTCGCAGATCGGGCCAGCTTGCTTGAAGCCGCCCTGGGGGGTGCACCCGTCAACGCTCCTGCCGGCAGACGCCGGATCCTGATCGGTCCAGCCGAGGGCCTCTACGCCGCCACCCGGCTGAGGGAAGAAGGGATACGGCTGGCCAGTCCCGCGCGCATCCTGGCTGACTTGCTCTGCCTGGAGGACCCCACCGCCGGCGAGATCGCGCAGGTGAGGATCACCTCCCCCAACGCGAACCTCGATCCGACGGGGTTGTTCGCCGCTGCAGAGGAGCGAGGGATCCTACCCGACCTGTTCGCGGTGCTGGCCTCTCTGCGGGAGCGCTTGCCCGAGGGGCTCCGGACCGCGTACACCGGGCGGCTCCACGGCGCCGCCCGTACCGCAGCCGGGGGGATGGGGGCCTGAGATCCCCGTTCGATCGGGCCGACCAAGACGAGCTCATCGCACCAGCTGAGCTCTTCGCCGGTGGGTGGGGTCCGCTGGAGGATGGGTCCTCGGTCACCTGGAACCACGCCGTGCGGACCAGCCTGGCGCTCGAGATCGCCCACCAGCTTGCCGATCAGCTCTCCGGCCTGGTCCTCAAGGGGGGCACAGCCCTACAGAGCAGGCTCCTGTGGCCGCCTCGGCGAGCCAGCGTCGACATCGACCTCGAGTGGGTCGATCCCCGGGAGATCTTCGACGCGCTTACGGCGTTCACTGACCGGCTGGCGAAGACCGAGGTTGCGGTCGACCCGCTCGTCGACGTGCCTTTCTCCCAGGTCACCTACGTCCGGTTCCTCACCGGTGATGGCGGAGAGACCCGCATCCGGGTCGACATCTCCCCGCCGGGGTCCTCCACCGACCTCTCGGAGGCGTGGGTGGATCCTCCCGAGCCGTGGGCGAGGGCGGCCAGGCTCCGCGTGCCGACGTTGGAGGCGCAGGCCGCCCAGAAGCTGCTCCTCGCTGCCCCTCCGGAGTTCGGCCGCGACCTCGAGGATCACCGTGGCCGACAGAACCTCGTGAAGGATATCTTCGACCTCCACTGCCTGGGCCACGAGGACCTCGACTCTGCTGAGATCCAGGAAGCAGCCGGCCTGGAGATCAGCACCAAGGCCAGCTACCTGGAGGGGGATTGGACCCGGGAACGGGTCATGGCAGGCACCCTCCCGACGTACCGATCGTTCGCCCACCCACGACAGGGTTGCCCGGAGGAGGTTGAGACCTTGTGGCGGGCTTACCTGCGGGTACGTCCTGCCATCCGAGCCCCGTTCACCGACGGTGACCTGCGTACAGCGGCGGGATGCGCGCATCATGCGGTGGCTACGCTTCTGGACGACACTTCGACTGGGAGGACAGCTGGATGCCCTCCACAGAGAAGCGCGCACGGAAGGCCTGGGCTGGCAAGCAGCCGCTCAAGCCTGTCCTTGAGGTCGCCGATGGGTTCGACGAGGCGCGGGGCCTGCTCGAAGCGTGGTCAGCTCCGGGCCCCGAGGCTGAAGGATAGCGCTCATCCCTGGCGTAGGGTCGACGCTCTACTGAGCTCGTGTCATCAACCGGCGACCTCGGAGCCCGGACCGGCAGGCCATATCACTGGCGGACATCCTATGTCCTCTACTGATATACCCTACAAATCGGGCATCGGCGCTACTCGACAAGCCCGGCGAACGTGCTTGTGGGTCTGGATTCCGGTTAGATCCTCTCGCACGACGTGGGATGGAGGGGATGGCCACGCTCACGCACCTGCCCCCGCCCCGGCGTATGGAGGGGAGCTAGGCGACCAGGAGCTGCTCGGTCGTCTCGGCGCCGAGCTCGGTCTCGTGCTCCCTTAGCACCTGGTCGAGATCGGCCAGGGTCGACGCGACCTTCTGGCCGTAGTCGGAGAGCTCCACCGCCATCTTGATGCGTCCATCCTCGAAACCTGCACCCTCGGCCGAGCGCAAGAAAAGGATGTTCTGCCGAGCCAAGCGTTCCGTGATCCGCTTGAACTCTGCCTTCCTCACACCGACCGCCTTGCGTGCGTGGTTGTAGGGCACAAGCTCCTGGCTCTGCAAGAAGTAGATCAGTTGCTTGACGGCAGGGCGTCCGAAGGCGTAGGTCAGAGGGTTGTCCGTGTGACGCATCGGTACACGAGTTGTTATCCTTTCTTCTATATCAACCCCTTTCCGTCCAACGTTGACCCGCCCATCCTATCGCTCCTCGACCCGTCGCTCTCCCCATCCACCAGCCAGCCCCCCGGACAGGTCGCGCCCTTCCCCCAAGCCGGTCCGTAGCGCCAACCACGACCGCGATGGTCGTCCCTCTATCCCTCTACTGTCCCGTCATCCCTCTCCCACATCCACCGTCCCGTCGTCCTCCTACCCTTCCACCGCCCAGTCCTACCCCATCCCCCGCCCAGCCCCACAGTCCTCCAACCGCACCGTCATCCGGACCCCGTCGCGATCCCAGGTCTCGTCGACGATGTCCCCGTGCTCCTCGAGCAGGTGCCGCATGGCCCTGTTGTCCGGCAGCATGGTGCCCACGAAGGCCACAAGGCCCTGCTCGCGGGCCATGGCGCACAGCCGGTCGAACAGCAGGCCCCCGATGCCGCGCTCGTGGTGCGCGTCGGTCACCGTGATGGCAAGCTCGGCCGTCGGCGGGCCGTCCTGATCGAGCAGCACGTAGCGCCCCACGCCCACGGGGTCACCGCGTTCGATCCCCTCGTCGCCGGTGTCGGCCTGATCGTCGTCGGGCACGATGGCGACCACGGCCACGTGGCTGTGGAAGTCCAGCTCGGTGAGGTAGGCCAGCTCCTTGTCGGTCAGGGTCTTCTTGGGCCCGAAGAAGCGTTTGTAGATCGAGTTCTCGCTGAGGTTGTGGAAGCCCTCCAGCAGGGCCTGCTTGTCCTCGGGCCGGATCGGCCGCAGGTGGACCCTGCCCCCGTCGTCCAGGGTCAACGTGGACCGGTAGGCCTCGGGCTCGGCCACCGGGTCGATCACGTCCAGGTCGGCCGGGACTGGCGGGCCAGGCATCGTAGAAGGATAGGTCCTGGGGCCCCATCGCGCTTTCGGCTCCCGGGTCGAGCCGTGGTGGAGGGCTCTGTGAGGGCGAGCCGGTCTTGGTCTCCGCAAGCAGCGTCCGATGTGGTCGTGGCTCCCGGAGAACCCTCTTCTCCCCTTCCCCGACATCGCTCCCCCTACGGCACGCTCCGTGTGGACCGGAGCCCGGTACCCAGGACGATGACAGCCCTAGACGATGTGACTAAGTATGACGAGAGATAATCACATATCCGTGACCATCCCAGCTCGGTTGCTCAAGGACGTGTTCGCCAACGAGCACGCCCTAGGGTTGCTCCTGCTGCTCGACCAAGCCGAGGAGCCCGTCCGGTACAGCGACGCCCGCCGGAGGCTTGACCTCCATCCCCAACAGTTCCAGCGGGCGCTCGACCGGCTCGAGGATCTTGGCTTGCTGGGGATGAGGGCGCCTGCCGACCTCAACAAAGAGCACGCCGAGCGGGACTACTACGTCTTCCTCGAGCTCACGGGACTGGGCGAGTTCGCCGCCGACCTCTGGGACCGGATCGACGAGGGTTTCTCGACCCTGGCCCGCGAACACGGTATCCCCGAGCAGGCCCTGGCCGCAGCCGCCGGCTCCGCGTGAGGGCCGATGGCTAACCCTGTGATGCTCCTGGGGCCCAGCCGGTGGCTCGACCCCGAGGGCCACCCGGTGTTGGACCGATCTCCTATCGAGATCCGACACAACCTTGCCGGGTTCCTCCCCGGGTTCGGGATCGACACTGTCCTCATGGAGGACGAGAAGCGCAAGCCAGGGGAGGCTCGCTTCGACCTGTTTCTGAGGTTGGTCGAGGAGAGGCAGGTTGCGACCTTCGTGATCTTCTGGCCCATCGGTGCACGCCTCCATGGGCTCGAGGCCGAGCTGGGTTACCTGTTGTCGCGCCTTTCTGATGGGACGCTCTCCCCCGAGGAGGTCTATCTCCTAGCTGAGGAGCGAACCCTGGGTGTCGATGAACGCGCCTCGGTGCTGGCCTGGTCTGAGCCTGGGAACCGGACACGTTACCACGAGGCCCTCGTCGCGCACGGATGTCCCATCCGTGGCTGGTCGGATCCCTCCTCCTTGCTGGCTCAGGCGGCCGCGATCGGTCTGGAGCACGGGCGTCCACGTCCCTGAGGGTGTGCCGACCTCGACCGCGGCGCCAGGCTCCTAGGCGTGGCATGATCTTCTGCTGCCCCGCCCAGCACACGCCCTTGCCCCTCCATCCTTGCTCCGGGTCCGGTGGTCCCCCCCCCACCACCCCACAACACCACCGGAGGGCTCCCCGGGCGCCCCACCCCCGGCCCGGTGGGCCGCCCCCCACACAAACTCCTGCTCTTCGCCTTCAAGTAGAGTACCCCGGAGGAGGGGGGCTTGGGACGACAACATGTTCAGCAAATCTATCCCGACCTGGGCCCTGTTCACCGGATCCATCGTCATGAGCGTCGCGCTCGTGACGGCGTTCTCCGTCGGTGACACAGGCGCCCGTGACGTGAGCGCCAGCGTGGTCAACGACAGCGACGCGTTCATCGCCCTGGAGGCCAACGGCGACAACGCGTACCAGAACTTCGTCAGCACCACCAGCGGCAAGATCAGCGTGGCCTTCGACGGCAACAACGCCGATGCCTCGGGCACCGGCATCAACCCTGAGAGCACCTACGAGTTCGACGAGTTGATCAACGTCACCAACAAGGCCAGCGAGAGCCTGACCGTCGACGTCACGATCTCCGGGACCGATTCCGCCCTGTGCACCGTGGCCCTGACCTCGACCACCGGCCAGACCTCGAGCGACTACTCGGCCGATCCCACGGCCCTGAGCCTTGCCAAGGATGCCACCGGCTACCTTGGCCTGGCGGTCGACGGCACCGGCAAGGTCAGCGGTGATACGCTCTCGTGCACCATCTCGGTGACCGCCTGAACACCGTAGATGAGGACAGAGGGACGAGATGATGCACGCCATGCACAAGACAGACGCGACCGGCGCTGACCGCCGAGGGTAAGCGGTCAGCCATGGGCGCGTCCACCCGGTGGTTCAGCTGGAAAGCAGCCCTGCTGCTCCTAGCCCTCGTCGCCGTCGCCGCGGCCAAGGCCACAGGCCTTGTGACCGTGGGGCTGGTGACCACGGGCAGCATGGAGCCAGGGCTCCCACCGGGCAGCCTCGTCCTGGCCCTCCCGGGCCAGGCAGGCCAGGGGGACATCGTCGTCTTCCAGACCGAGGACGGTGGCCAGGTCGTCCACCGCGTGGTCGAGAGCACGCCCGAGGGTCTTGTGACCCAGGGCGATGCCAACGACCGCACCGACCAGGCCACCGGCATGGCACCGGTCCCCCAGGACCGGGCCCATCCCGTACCGACGCTGGCCGGCGTCCCCGCCACCCTGGCGGGGACCTGGCTCGAACCCCTCGGGTTGATCACCGCCCAGGTCGCGCTCCTCACCTTCGGGTTGAGGGGCGTCCTGGCTGGTGACCGACGCGAGGACCTCCCGTGGCCGCTGCGACGCACACACCCTGCTGCCCTACTGGTGGG
>CAZBKU010000093.1:0-6560 GCA_964492585.1 uncultured Thermoplasmatales archaeon
GTTGCTGGTGGCGAAGTAGAGCATCCCGTCCGGATCCATGGTCAGGCTCGTCAACGCCGAACCCATCTCGCCGATCAGGTCGAACATCTCCACCCGGTCCCAGCTCTCCCCGCCGTCCTGGCTGGCCAGAAGGTAGAAGGTCCCATCCGCGTAGTCGTACTCGATGGGCTTGTCCTCGTCCTCCTCGTACCGGACGACGTAGAGCTCGCTGCCGGCGGTGGAGACGGCCATGTTGGACTGGCCGGCGTAGTTGATCTGCGGGTCGATCCGCTGGGGTTGGCTCCACGTGTCGCCGGCGTCGTTGCTGACCGTGTGGTACATGCCTGTGTTGATCTGGGTGTCCACGGTGCCCTCCTGGCTAGGCAGT
Source organism: uncultured Thermoplasmatales archaeon (assembly GCA_964492585.1). Lineage (GTDB taxonomy): Archaea > Thermoplasmatota > SW-10-69-26 > SW-10-69-26 > SW-10-69-26 > CAYXGD01. The sequence continues at coordinate 368 of CAZBKU010000093.1, forward strand.
CCAGCCAGGATCGGGGCAGCGGCTGGGTCCAGGGCTTCCACGGTGATGTGGACGGTGCCATCCTCGAGGGGTTCGATCCAATGACGGTGCATCAGGCCCGGGATGCGGGGCACGTTGACCGGTGTCCAGCTCTCCCCCTGGTCGGTGGAGGCGAAGACCTGGAAGGTCAAGCCGAAGACGTTGGCCGCGAAGACCGTTCCCTCAGGGCTCACGGCCACGTACCCATCGTTGCTGGAGGCGTTGGCCGTGGCCGGGGGCGTGATGTCGGTCCACGTCTGGCCATCGTCCGTCGACCGCCAGACCCGGTTGACGTTCCGGGTGCCATCCTCGGTCTCGGCGGTCCCGATGCCTTGGATGTAGATCGTCCCCTCAGGGCCGATATCGACCACCGGCTCGGCCCCGGGCCAGCGGCTCGACACGTTCACCGGGGTCGAGAAGGAAAGGTCGGTTGGACCCTCCCCGTCGGTCCCATCGTCGAGCCCGTCGCCAAGGCAGCCGACGGTGACGAGGCAGAGGGCCAGCAGCAGGACCGCAGGCGCGCGCATGGAGCCGGCACGCTACTGGTCGGTCAAAAGCGTGTCCACACGACCTGGACCATGGCACGTGGCCTAGCCCATGGCTTCGGCCAGGCGGCTGAGCTTGCTGAAGTCCATATGAGGGGCCTTGCGACAGCTCTGCACGCCGGGGGTGAGCTCGATCTGGTTGGTCATGAACCGGGTGAGCTGGCCAGGCTCATCGAGGGACACCAGGAGGGCCAGGCCGCCTTCTCCGTTGCGCCGCATCACGCCATCGACCTCGCGGCGGGCCTTAAGCCGTCCCTCTACGCTCTCTATGTGTCCTGGGTGGACGTCGACCAAGATAAGAGATGCCACGACACCCAATGACACGTTCTTGGCATATCAACCCCTTGGTCTGGCCCCTTGGACAAGACCACTGGAACCCCTGGAGCTGGTCGGTGGCCCCCAGCCGTGGCTGGGGAACCGAGAAGTACCACGTGCCCTCTCGCCCCGCATGAGGAGGCTTGCAGGCGCTCTTGTGCTCATGATGGTGACCTTGGGGTGCATCGGGGCGACCCAGGGTCCGGATCCGACCCCTGATCAGCTCCAAGCCAGCTCCCTTGGAGGTGCCCTGGAGGTCGCTCAGGTGACCACCCAAGAGGGCACGGCCGCCGGACTGGGCACCGCGCCAGTCTGGGAGACGGGTCAGTGGTGGACCTACGAGGTCCACGATCGCTCCAAGGACGAGCCGATCACCGTCACCCGGGTCGTCGTCGGGGAGCGCGATGGCACCTACCTGGTCGGGATGCCGGCCGACGACTGGATCGACGACCTGCTGGTGCTCCACCTGCCGGGCTTCACCGAGGTCTCGACCACCGATCTCTCCTTCGAGGTCCACGATGCGATCTTCAAGCCCCTGGACTTCCCGTTGACCGACGGGGCCACCTGGAAGACCGGGTTCCACCAGGCCATCACCGACGGCGGCCTGGAGGCCACGGCCACCGTCACCTCACCCACGACCGCTGATGTCGAGCTCCTGGGCCCCGGCGGGCACCTCCAGCTCACTTACGACGCCGAGGTCGGCACCATCACCGCTTTCGAGATGGAGAACTACCCGACCGGGGAGGGCCTGACCTTCGAGGTCGTCGACCACGGCGTCGGCTACGCGGGGGACGTGCTTCTGGCTTACCAGCAGGATGTCGTCCTGCTTCAGACCCACGTGGCCACCGTCGTCGACGCCATGGCTCTGGGTCCGGCCCCACCGATCCGGACCGCCACGGTCGACGGGCCCTACGACCGCATCACCCTGGCCACCCTGGTCGGCGACCTGCCCGTCGGCGGTCCCGAGACCCCCGCCCAGAAAGGGGTCTACGGCGTCCGCGTCGACGCTCCCGACGGTCAGACCGTTGAGCACCTCACGATGCCGACCGACGGACCCGGGCTCCACGCACGCTACCTGCACCTCGACCATCCCAACGGAGACTGGACCGTCCAGCACCTCGGTGCAGGCGCAGGGATCACCCTGGTCGAAGGGATCGCATACCAGGCCTACCAGGCCACGCTCCCCGGCGGTCCGGTGGCCTCGGCCGTCGGCGGATCCTGACACACCGACCGGCTAGGTCCCTGGCCAGCAGATCAGTAGATCTGGCCGCCTTGGGCCCTGTAGGTCTCGAAGGGCTGGCTTGGGTCCACCGTGGTCTCGGCCTCCCCGATGAACAAGACACCCTTGTCCTCGGCGGCCTGCTCCCACAGGGCGTCGGTGACCGGCCCCTCCTGGAACCCCAAGCGTTCAGCGTCTTGGGCCCTGGCGGCCGTGATGACGGCGGCCAGGCCCGACCAGTAGATCGCACCGAAGCACTGGATGCACGGCGCACAGCTCCCGTAGAGCGTCAACGGGCCCCGGTCGGTGGTCCCCAGGTCGTGGGTCCCCAACCGGGCCTGGGCCTGCCTGAGCGCGTTGACCTCAGCGTGGGCTGTCGAGTCGTGGGTCTCGACCACGGTGTTCCAACCGATGCCGACGACGGTCAGGTCCTCGGTGGCCACGATCGCGCCGAAGGGCCCGTTGCCATGCTCGGCGCTGGCCGTGGCCAGCTCGATGGTGGCATCCAGGACGGCCTCCTCGGTCTCGAAGCGTTGGCCGGGGGTGGCGATGCCGTCGGCCCAGGCACGGGGCCGGTCCGGCGCGCCCAGGGGTCAGTCCCCCTTGACGAAGATGCCGGGACGGCCTGGCTCGGCCCGCTTGGCCTTGCCGCCGTCCTCGACGTCGCCGTGATCGCCGGCTTGGTGCACCTCGACGGGGCAGCCGATCTCGACCTCCAGGAAGGCCTTGGCCTTCTCCAGGGCCTCGGTCTCGTCGACATCTCGCCGGGGGGCTTGGCCCCGATCGAGATCGATGGCCAGGTCCTTGGCGAACGAAGCGGCCTGAGCGCCGTGCTGCTTGACCGCGTCGATCTGCATGACCCGGCCGGTGAGCTGACCAGGGTCCGGCGCCGTACCTTCCTTCTCTTCGAGCTGCAGGGCCGTCTCGAGGACCTGCAGCTTCCAGTCGGGCGCGGTGAAGATGCGTATCAGCTCGGGCTCGACCCCGGTCACCTTGAGGATGTCCCGCACGTCGTCGAGCACCTGGTCGACGATCTGCTCGGCCGCGATGCTGGCCTCGGCGCCCTCCGGAGCTTGGACGTCGGGGAAGGCGGCATCGACGACGTCTCCCTGGCCGCCTTGGCGTTCCCAGGCTTCGGCGGTCAGGTGCGGGGTGATCGGCGTCATCAGTCGCGTGGTGACGCTGGCGAAGGTCTCCCAGACCTCCTCGTGCACGCTGCCAAGGGAGCGGCGCTGGTACCAGTTCCAGGCCTTGGCCGCGTCGAAGAACCCGGCCTTCAGGGCCGTCCGGAACATCGCCTTCTGATAGGCCTCCTCGGCCTCGTCGACGATCTCGGACAACCGGGCCAAAAGCCAGGCATCCGTGTCGGTCAGCTCCCCGTCGCGGGTCTCATCGGGTCGGGTGGTGACCGTCTCGAACCAGGTCACCAGGCGTCGGTGGACGGTGTCGGCGAACTCCCGGCTGAAGTTGGCATCGTCCAGGCCCTCGCCAGCGTTGGCCAACGCGATCCGGGTGACCGTGGCCCCGTACTCCTCCAGCGACTCCCGGAGCGTGATGAAGTTGCCCCGTGACTTGCTCATCTTCTCGCCGTCGATGGTCACCCAGCCGTTGACGCTGATGCCACGCGGCCAGTGCTCCTTGGGGAAGATGGCCGTGTGGTTGTAGACCATGAACGTGAGGTGGTTCTGGACCAGATCCTTGCCGGAGTTCCGGAAGTCCATCGGGTACCAGTACTCGAACTCGTGCCGCATGCGCTCGAGCTTCTCCTCGGTCAGTGTGCCCCGGATGGCCTCGCTCTTGGACCCCTTGCCCAGGAAGATGTAGTCGAAGGCGGCGTCGTTGTCCCGGATGTCCTCGGGCTCCACCGCGCCATCCTCCAGGATATGGGCGATCGTATAGTAGGCCATGTAGACCGTCGAATCCGACAGGGACTCGATGATCCACTGCTCGTCCCACGGCAGGTGGGTCCCCAAACCCGAAGCCCTTGCACAGGCCCAGTCGTTGAGCCAGTCGATCACGTTCTCGAACTGTTGGCGGACCTTGTCCGGGTAGCAGGTGATGTGCTCCTCGAAGCACTCGCGGACCTCCTCCTTCCAGTCCTCCTCGCCGTAGGCCAGGAACCACTGGTCGTCGACGATCTTGACCACGGCCTCGGCCAGGGACCGGGCGATGACCGTCTCGGCCAGGTCGTAGAAGACGGCGGCCTCGTCTTGCTCCACCAGCCAGTCCTGCACCTCGTCCTTGGCGACCTGGACGGGACGACCGCCGACGACGGGCAGGTCCTCCTTCATGGTGCCCTCGTAGAACCCGCGGCGGTAGACCTCCTCCTTGGCCTCGTCGAGCTTGTCCCGCTGGTCCTGGCTCGTGATCCCCCACGCCTCGACCAGTTTGGGGGCCGGCAGGTCGCCCAGCTTGGGCGTGTCGATGATCGCGATCGGCTCGATGGACCGGATGGCTTCCCTGTCCAGGCCGTAGCGATCCAACAACGCCTCGTCCGCCTGGACGTCCAGCAAGGCTCGGTGGTCGTCGGGGGCGTCGCTGGGGACGCTGGTGACGACCCCGGTGCCGGTCTCGGCCGACACGAAGGTGCCAGGCAGGATCGGGATCTCGCGGTCGGTGGCTGGGGCCTGGACCCAGGTGCCGACCAGGTCCTCTCCGGCGATCTCGAGACCCAGGTCCTCGGCGTCGTCGAACTGGTAGGGTAGCTTGTGGGCGGCCGCCTTGGCCACCACCCAGCGCTCGTCTCCGACCTGGACCTCGGTGTAGGTCTCCGACGGGTGCACCCAGACGTTGGTCTGGCCGAACATCGTCTCGGGTCGCAGCGTGGCGGCCACGAACACACGGTCGGGGTCCTGGGCGTCCCGGAGCTTGATCAGGGTGTACTCCTGGGGGACCACGCCCTCGCCCTCGACGCGGTCGTGGTCGCTGAGCACGGCCTCGTCCTCGGGGTCCCAGACCACAGGATGCTCGCCCTTGCGGACCAGACCCATCTCCTTGAGCTGGCGGAACTGCCAGCGGATGAAGGCGTCGTAGTAGGGGTTGATATCGGTGGTGTGGAACTGCCGGCGCCAGTCGATGGCCAGGCCCAGCCGGTCGACGTCCTGGCGCCACTGCTGCGGGAAGAACTCGATCCACTTCAGCGGGTCGGCGAACTTCTCGATGTCCTCCTCCGGGATCCCCTGCTGGCGCAGCTGCTCGATCTGGGTCTCCTCGCCATCCCGGATCCGGTTGGCCGCCGCCACGATGGGGGTCCCGGTCACGTGGTAGGCGAACGGGAACAGCACGTTCTTGCCCAACATCCGCTGGAAACGGGCCATCATGTCGTTGCGCAGCATCGTGTAGGCGTGCCCGATGTGCGCGTAGGCGTTCATGTAGGAGTACGGGTACGTGCAGAAGAACTTGGGCCGGTCCTGCTGAGGGTCGGCCTCGTAGACCTTGCGCTCCTGCCAGGACCGCTGCCACTGCAGTTCGATAGCCTCCAGGTCCAGGCGTCGATCGCTGGACCCGTCTGCGTCGTCAGGCGAGGGGACCATGGGGGGTCTCGCTGGCCAATAGACGCGCTACTTAAGAGTCTATCCGGGAGGGTGCGCGGTAGATGCTTGCCAGGGCTTAAGGGCTGCCAGGTGGGTGGAACCCTGGAGGCATGAGATGCGGAGGCTTGCGATCGTTGCAGCTGTCCTGCTGTTGACCGTCCCCCTGGCCCAGGCGGGGGCCTCGCCCGACGGCGACCGGTCCTCCGGGGAGGCTGGCCTAGAGGTTCCCGACATGGCTTACGAACAGATCCGAGGGTCCATCCCCGGCGTCTTGAGCGCCGAGGGCGGCGTCCCGGACCCGCTGTGGTGGGATACAAGCAACTACATGCTGGGATCCACCAGCGTCCAGATCTTCTTCATGGAGTCCACGGGCTCGGGCTCGTGCGGGGATCCGGATCAGGAGTCCTGGAGCGACACCCGGAAGGCCAAGGTCCTCTCCGAGATCGATGTGGGCCTGGACTGGTGGGAGGACCAGGTCCCCGTGCCGGGGGAGAACAGGCTTACCTTCCACCGCCTGGATCCGATCACGGTCCAGACGTGTTGGGAACCGATCCGACATCCCG
>CAZBKU010000093.1:6570-10412 GCA_964492585.1 uncultured Thermoplasmatales archaeon
GGCGACAAGGCCAGCAACCAGTGGGCCTGGATCCGCGACGCCATGGAGCAGGTCGGGTACGACCCCGGCGAGGACTGGTGCTCATCGACGACCTTCGACTGCGCCGCGTTCAGCGCGACCCGCAGTTTCGCCCATGACCTGCGCAACCAGCAGGGCACCGACTGGGCGTTCTCGATCTTCGTCATCGACTCCCTGAACGACGACGATGGCATGTTCGCTGACGGGTTCTTCGCGTACGCCTACCGCAACGGCCCCTTCCAGGTCCTGACCTGGGATAACGACGGCTGGGGCATCGACCGGATGGACCGGGTGGCCGCCCACGAGACCGGGCACATCTACGGGGCCACAGACGAGTACGACAACGGGGATGCCCACGAACGCTCGGGCTACTTCTGGATCCAAGAGGTCCATCTGTCCGATCGGATCATGGATAGCAGCCGGATGGACGTCCCGCCGTCCAGCGGGACCCAAGGTCAGATCGGTTGGCGCGACACGAGCCCGGCCAACGACCGGATGGATCCCCTGGACACCCACCCTGAGATCAGCGGGCTTACGTTGCCCGGGACACCGCGCAGCGATCCCCAGGCCCCGTACGAGGGCACGGGACACGATCTCCCCTACCCGGCTCACACCGAGTTCCTCGACCTGGGCCACAGCGAGATATCGATCAACGACGTGACCGAGATCCGATGGGAGGTCGACGGGTCGCAAGCCTCCACCTCAGCGGTCTCGGTTGCCTCCCCCCACGAGGCCGGCTTCGCCCACACGTTGTCCCTGAGCCACGGCGAGCACACCGTGACCCCGGTGACCGTGAACCAGGTTGGCAACCTGGCTCCGGCGCCGACCAGCCACCAGGTGACCGTCGACACGGTTGGGCCCACGGTGGAGCTGACCGATCCGGCGCCCGGGAACATCTACGTCGGTGGCACCGCGCAGGCCAGCACCCCGGACCAGGCCGGTGACGACGACCCGCGCGTGGTCGGCATGGGGTATGCTAGAGCCCAGGCCAACGATGACCTGACCGCCGTCGACCGCGTCGTCTTCCACGTCGACAGCCAGGTCGTCGGCATCGATACGACGCCCCCCTACGAGGCCTCCTGGATCGCCGACCCCAACCCGGGCGCAGAGAAGACGGTGACCGCCGTGGCGGTGGACGAGGTCGGCAACGAAGCAGAGGATCGCCAGGGGTACGTCGTCATCGATTGACGCCGGGGGCGAGGGTCACACGCGTTCTCGGTAGTACTCCATCCGATCGGCGTCGGGCAGCTCGAAGTAGCAGGAGGGGCAGGCGTACACGCGCTTATCGTGCTTGTGCTTGCGCTTGCCCTCCTCGACGGTCTTGGCGTACCAGACCCTGGAGTCGACGGCCTTCTCGCAGATGTGGCACGTCCGGTTGAACCCGGGGGAGGTCGCAGGGTCCTCCTCGGGCTCGTCCTTGTCTCTCTTCCCCCAGGGCATGCAGCCCCCGAAGGCCCCTGCCGCTTTTGAAGCCTTCTGCTTCGTCTCCGCCAGCCTCCCGAGGCTTGGGAACGGTGGAAGAGCGTTTCGAGGTCGGTCGACGAGGCTCCTTGTCGAGCGCCCCTCCAAGGGGTCCCATGGACCCGGACCGGGACCTCCGTGGGAGGCCTGACCGCTTGGGCTGCCCTGCTGGACCCGCGGCTAGCCCGCCGGACCGCCCTCGTCGGGCAGGCCGGCTTGCACCAGCGTGGCGGTCTCATCCAGCTGGGTGGCGACCAGCACGGCGCCCAGGCCCGCCACGACCGCCCCGACGGCGAAGGGGACCACGAACCCGTAGGCCACCAGGAACCCTGAGACCAGGGGACCCACCGCGATGCCGAGCCCGAAGCTCATCGTCATCACCGACATGCTCGTCCCTGACGTGTGCGCCTTGGCCAGGTCGCCGGCCATGGCCAGGCCCGGGGCGAAGACCATGGCCCCGGCGACGCCCTGCAAGACGCGGACGGTCACCATCTGCCAGGGACCGGTGACCAGGCCCTGGGCCAGGGTCGTGGGGACCAGGAAGATCATGCCCCACAGGATGAACGGCAAGCGGCCCCGTTCGTCGCTGGCGTTGCCGATCGGTGCCTGCAGGAGCACCTGGGGGACCAGGAAGGCCGAGAACTGGAGGCCGAACATGCCCGGCGATTGACCCAGGCGGGCGTTCACGATCGGCTCGATGCTGGCCAAGAGCGCGATGGCGATGGCCATGAACAGGGTCACCAGGCCCAGGGTGAAGATCGGATCCAGCACCCGGCCGGGCAGGTCGCTGAAGACGTCCACCCGCAGATCGCCGGCGGCTGCCATCCGGGTGTGCTCCGGGTCGTGGACGAGCAGGGTGACGAGCAGGAACCCGACCAGGGCGGCTAGCGTAGCGAACCCGAAGGAGGCCTGGAACCCGGTGAGATCGACGGCCCTGCCGGCCAGCCCGAGCGTGTAGGGGCCGTGGTGGACCATGAACCCGGCCACCACAGGTCCGGCGCCGAACCCGGCCAGGCGGAACGTGTTGTAGGTGCCCATGTTGGCCCCGCGGTTCTCGGTCGTGGCCAGCTCGTTGACCAGGGCCAGGGTGCACGGGATCGTGAACGCCACGCCGACGCCCTGGATCCCTCGGAGGATCAGCAGGGTGAGGTAGGTGTCGGCCAGGAGGTAGGCGAAGGTCGAGGCCGCCAGAATCGCCAGACCCAGCAGGATGAACACCTTGCGCTTGCCGGTGCGATCGGACAACCGACCGGTGAACGGCTGGACCCCGCTGTTGACGAACCCGAAGACCGAGAGGACGATACCGGTCACGGCGGCAGCCGACAAGCCCAGGACGTTGCCGGTGACCAGGCCGCTGTCGATGTAGAGCGGCAGAAGGACGATCAGGAACGAGTTGCCGACGGCGTCGGCTGCACGAGCTACCGACAACGCGAGCACGCGGCGGTCCAGGACGAACACTCAGAGATCCCCCGGACGGCGGTGCGAGCACAGGCCGACGATGGCTCCGGTCGACGGGGTCGGGGACACCGTCCGGCAGGACAAGCCCTCCCTACTTAGCCCCTTGCTCCACGCCTTGGGGTAGCTGCCGAGCAAGAGCAAGGGCGACCCTGGTCCCAGCAGGGCCGGGACCGGGCGACGGTCGACCGATCAGCGGTGCCGGCGGTAGGCCATCGCGGCCATGCCGAGCACGGCGATGACGGCCAGAAGGCCGGGGGTCGGCTGCTGTTGCTGGCCGTCCTCACCGTCCATGCCATCGTCTCCGCCGGTGGCCTCGTCGTCGGTCGTGTCGTCGGTGGTCCCGTTATCCTGGGTCCCGTCGTCGGTCGTGTCGTCGGTGGACGACTGGAGCTCCAAGGTGTGCGTGCTGAACGAGGGGATGCACACGATGGCGCTGATCGCACCCTGGCTCTCGGAAAGATAAGCGTTGGCGGTCTCGCCGGGGCAGCCCCCGGTGACCTCGCTGGCCGTCTCGGTCACCGCGATCGCCTCGCCGTCCATGGTGACCGTCAGGTTCTCGGGGCTTTGGCCCCCGAGCTCGGCCTGGGGGACGTTGACGGACACGACCTTGCCCTCGGAGGCGTTGCTGGACACCTCGACCGCGGCGCGCTCGTCGGCCATCTCGAGGCCGTGGAGCTGGACGCTGAGCTCCATGCGCTCGCTGGCAATCTCGCCGCTGGCGTCGACCATGGAGATATCACCACCGTATCTCTGGGCGTCCATGGCCTCGATGCGCTCGTGGAGGCCAGAGGCCCGAGCGGTCTGCTGGGATGGGTGGGTCAGCGCGACCACGGTGCTGTTGGGCCCCAGCTCGGCGGTCACGGTCCGGTCGCCGCGCGAGACGGTCAGGTTGCCGTCGCCGCCGG
>CAZBKU010000094.1:0-3909 GCA_964492585.1 uncultured Thermoplasmatales archaeon
ACTTCTGCTTGACCGGCCAGAGCACCCGGCGGGCCTTGTCGAGGTTGACGTTGTCGGGCCAGCTGTTGAGGGGCGCGAAGCGCTGTCTCCCGGCGGACGCGCCGCCGCGACCATCGACGGTGCGGTACGTGCCGGCGCTGTGCCACGCCATCCGGATCATGAGCGGACCGTAGTGCCCGTAGTCAGCCGGGAACCAGTCCTGCGAGGTCGTCATGACCTCCTCGATGTCCGCCTTGACGGCGTCAAGGTCGAGCTGCTCGAAGGCCTCGGCGTAGTCGAACGTCTCGCCCAGCGGGCTAAGCTGGGACGCGTTCTGGTCCAGGGCCGTGAGGTCCAGTCCGTCCGGCCACCAGTCTTGGTTGGATCGGCCCTGCTCGGGGCGATCTGGATCGTTGTCGAGCTCGTCCATCGGTTCCGGCATAGGCCTTCGACATAAGAGCGTTCTCCAGCCCGGCGGAACCTCCCGGCCTGTCGGGCGTCCGGGGGCGTGCTTGGGTAGGGCGGCTGGAACACGCAACGCACAATAGGGAGACTCGCAGCTGGGGCCCTATGGAAGACGGTTGGCTTGGTAGAGCGACCGCGGAGTTCGTCGGCGCCTTCGCCCTGATCTTCTTCGGAGCAGGCTCCATCGTCGTCAACGATCACCTGGCTGCGACGCCCGGGACCCCGGACCCCTTCGGGCTCATCGGGATTGCGGCCACCCACGCCGTCGTGCTGGCCATCGCGGTCAGCGCGACCATGAACATCTCAGGCGGGCACATCAACCCGGCCATCTCCATCGCGGCGTTCCTGACCCGCAAGCTCTCAGCCGCCATGACCGGGGTCTACGTCGTCGCCCAGCTGGCCGGCGGCATCCTAGGGGCCGCTTTCGTCCGCTCGTTGCTCCCCTTGGCCAGCGGCCAGGCCACCGACGTCGGCGCCACCCTCGTCGCACCGGGCGTCGACATCCTGACCGCGGTCAGCCTCGAGCTGGTGCTGACGTTCTTCCTGGTGTTCACTTACTGGGGGACCCTCTTCTCGAAGAAAGCCCCGCAGGTCGGCGGGTTCGCCATCGGTTCGGTGCTCTTCTTCGGCACCATGGTCGGTGGCGCCTTCACCGGTGCCAGCATGAACCCGGCCCGGAGCTTGGGCCCCGCGGTCTTCTCGGGCAACTGGACCATGCACTGGATCTACTGGGTCGGGCCCATCCTCGGGGGCGCGCTGGCTGCCGCCGTGTACGAGGGAGTCGTAGAGGTGGGCGTACCCGAGGACCAGGAGCCCGAGGTCTAGGTCTTCTGGATGGCTGTGAAGGTCGGGTCGAGGGAGGGCGCCTGGTCGGGGCCGGTTGGCCCCCCAGCTCCCCGGCCTCCGTCGCCGCCCGAGCCTACATGCCCCAGAGGGGATCGTCGTCCCGCTTGATCTCGGCGACCTCGTCCATGGCCTCCTTCTCGTCGTGGGTGAGGTCGTGGTCGCCGAGCTCCCGGAAGTCCTCGGCGGGGATATCGACGTAGTAGACCTGCGTCTCCTCCATCTGGCGGCCCACGGTGACCCCTGAGATCGCCATGGCGACCTCGTCGCCGGTCGTGGCCTCCTGGAGGGCGTCGTCGCCTGAACGCAACGATTTGATCGTCCCCACGGTCTTGCCGTCGTCGCGGAGGACCCGTTGACCAGGACGTATGCGACCGGCCAGGACGCGGATCCCGACGATCGCCGGTTTGCTAACCCGGAAGGTGTGATCCCGGAGCAATAGGAACTTGCCCGGGAAGACGATGTCCTTGCGGGCCGCGGCGGCCCGGCGCTCGGCCAGCTCCTCCAGGTAGGCCTCGTAGTCATCGAGGATCTCGTAGATGATGTCGTTCTGGATCAGCCGGACGTCCTCCTCACGGAGCTCCTCCTTGGCGTCCGGGAGGATGTCGACGTTGAACGCCATGATGACGCGTTCCTCGGCCTCGTTGTAGGTCGAGGCCTCGATCACGTCCCGCTTGGAGACGTTGCCGACCCGGGCCGACCGGATCGGGATCTCGGCTTCCTCCATCTCGAACGCCAGGGCCTCCAGGGATCCCAGGGTGTCGGCCTTGATGAGCACGCCGTCGTCTTTGAGGGGGATGTCGGGCTTGAGCTCGCTGGCCACCTGGTCTTGGAGCTTCTCGACCTCCTCGGGCGTGTCAGCGGCGTACAAGGGTGCCCCCGGGGTGACGTCCTCGAGGTTCGGGGCAGCGACCTTGAGACCGGTGGCGGCCACGACCTCGTCGATCGTGTCGAACCGGTCCGATGGGTCGCGGATCTCGTCGAGGGCCTTGGGTTTCAAGAGCGCGCGGATCGGGGTCGCGAGCGGTTGCTTCTTGGTGCCCACCACGATGGTCTGGCCCTTGCGCAGCTTGCCGTCGTACAGGATGACGTCGAGGGTCGGACCGAACCCCTTCTCCTCCTTGACCTCCAGGACCGTGGCCTTACCCGGCGCGTCGAGGTCGGCCTGGATGTCCTCCTCGAGGTAGCGCTGGGCAAGCCCCGTCATCACGAGGAGCAGATCCGGCAGGCCTTCCCCGGTCAGCGCCGACATGGGGACGATCGCCACCGTCTTCGTGAAGTCGCTGATCTCATCGTACCGGGCGGCCTGGAGCCCCAGGTCGTGGAGCTGGCCGATCAGCTCCCAGATACCTTCCTGGACTCGCTCCTGGACGGTCTCGGACGTCTCCTGGAGGCTGGCCAGGATCGGTTGATCCTCGTGGCTGTCCCAGCCGTGGGTGCGGTCGACCTTGTTGGCCGCTACGACGAACGGCGTCTCGTTCTGCTGGAGGATGCGGATGGCCTCTCGGGTCTGCGGCATCAGGCCCTCGTTGATATCCACCACGACCACGGCGATGTCGGCCAAGGCTCCACCCCGGGCCCGAAGCGTCGTGAACGCCCGGTGGCCTGGCGTATCGATGAAGAGCAGGCCAGGGACGCCGAAGGTACGGCCTTCCATGAGCGATCCGCATACCTTCTCGATGGCGTCCAAGGGGACCTCTGTGGCACCGATGTGCTGGGTGATCCTGCCGGCCTCGCGCTCGGCCACCGCCGATCCACGGATCCGGTCCAGGACCGTGGTCTTGCCGTGGTCGACGTGCCCGAGGACCGACACGATGGGTTGCCGGGTGACCATACGCGGGCTGGCCCAACGCGCCCTTCCTCTTAAACCGTGGCCTGCCCGTTCCCGTGGGCTCGGACCACGGGCCAGCAGCCCACCCAGGGACGTCAGGCGAGATGGTTAAGTAGGGGTTCCATCTTCCCCGGGAACGTCCCTTGCAGGACGCCAGGTGAGACGACGATGAAGAGGTCCTCTCGCATCCCGACGACGCGACGAAGCGACCTGCCTGGTCTGCAAGGGCATGACTGGGGGCATGGTGTAACCAGGCATCATGGTGGGCTCCAGTTATCTCGGGAATGATGATCGTTGGGTCTGCTGAGCTCCCTGCCATGATGGCTGACTGGAGCGCTGACCCGGCATAGGAGAGACCCGCCGATCTGGGTTCAAACCTCGGGGAGGTATCCCCTGTCCGAGTGGATGTCCCAGTGCCCCCACTTCCTGCGGGGGGCCGGAAGGCCCCCCGCCCAACGTTCCTCTCCCAGCCCCGTCGCTGTCGCCCTCCCTGGTGACCGCCGCGTCCCTTCGGCACCTTTTCAAGCAGCCCCGCCGTTCGACCCGCACCGTGCGAGGTCTGCCGCTGGTCCTGGGGCTGCTCACGCCCGTCGCCGTCCTGATGGCGTTCCAGGGGATGGTCACGGCCGGCCTCCTCCCACTGGCCGTCTTCGGCCCGTTCTACGTCATCGCTCGAGCCCTGGCCCCCCTGCCCGGCGAAGCGAGGACCGAAGGCGCCCGCATGGTCGTCGTCGCCTCGTTGGGCGGCGGGATGGCCCTTGCCACCGCCCTCTTGTTCCTCCAGCTTCCCG
>CAZBKU010000094.1:3919-10341 GCA_964492585.1 uncultured Thermoplasmatales archaeon
ATGGAAGAGGTCACCGGTGGCCTGTTCATCGTCAGCGCTGGCTTGGGCGGGCTGGCGGGCCTGGCCACCGCGCCCCCCTCTCGCGGCTTGACCCCGGAAGAGGAGCGCCGGTGGACGATCGTCCAGGCCATCGACCGCGATCACGGCCGGGGCCTGGCCATGCTTTTCCTGGCGGCGTTGCCGGCCGCCGTCCTGCTCGGGTTGCTCCGTGAGGCCCCGCTCTTCGTCGGGGCCGACGGCGGCCTCCACGGTCTCCCGGAGGCACTGTTCGGCGACCTCGCTCATCAAGGCTACCTGCTCCTCCCCGATCCTGGGTGGAGCCTGGCCCTGGCCCTTCCCTTGTCGCTGGCGCCTCTTGCCCTGGGCTTCCTCACACCCCAACGCTCGAGCCTGGCCGTCGGCGCCGGGGGTCTGGGGCTGTTGCTGATGGTCCCGGTGGCCCTCTTCTTCGACCTGCCGCTGTCGACCCCGTCGGGGGACGCGATCCCGCTGTCGCTTCACGCCAGACCGGCGCTCGACGCTTTGCCCATCCTAGCACCGGCCGGTGCCGGCGCCCTCCTCGGAGCAGGGGTGCTATGGCTGGGACGTCAGGGTCGGCCTGGCTCACCGGCCAGGGCGGTCGGATGGGTCGTCGGCGGCGCCGCCCTGGCCAGCCTCCTCCACGGTGTCCTCCCCGCTATCGGCGTCGTGGCCGGCCTTGTAGCCGCAGCGGTCCTGCTCGCCTGGCGCACCGGCCAAGCCCCCCTCGGGGCTGCGCTGGCCGTCGGCGCCCTCCTGGGCCTGGGTTCGTCGCTGGTCACCGGTCGAGCCACGGCCCTGCTCGTGGGCGCCCTGGCCGGGATCGTGGCTGGCAGCGCTGTGATCAGCGGCGAGACCACCCGCTCGCTGCCTCTGCCCCAGGGAGCGGTGCGGTCGCTTCGGACGCTGGCCTACGCCGTGGTCGCGCTGGTCGTCGGCGGCCTGCTGGCCTACCTGGCAAGCCGACCGATCACCGCCGAGATCTCACCCTTCGAGAGCCCGCATGCCAGAGCCCTGGCCAGCGGGCTTACCGCCTTGATCGACGGTGATTACGTCGCGCTGTTGCTCTGGGGTGTGGCCGCGGGCGTGGTCGTCGAGATGGTCACCGGCCGGGGAGCGATGGTCGCTCTCGGGTTCCTGGCCGGCCCAGGGGTTGCGTTGCTCATCGTCATCGGAAGCCTGGGCCGCTCGCTGCTCGAGCGTTACCTGTTCAACCGGGCACGCAAGGGCTGGGTGATGCGTGGTGAGATGGGCTACGAGCTCCTGCGGGCCCACGTGCTGGCCGGCGCGGTCCTGGCAGGCGAAGCCATCACCCTGGCGGTGACCGGGGCGTTGGCGTTCTAGAACGGGAAGGTCTGCGTCGCTGTCATGAGGGGTCTTCCACAGGGCGATCCGGGACCCGCCGGTGCCCGCCCCCAGAGGCGCCGTGGCACCTCGGCTCGTGGCAAGTCGAGAAGCCCTCCAGCAGTCTGGCGTCAGGGCTTCATCACGACGGTTCAGGACACTGGGCCGCTCCGCCTCTTGGGGGTCGCGGCCCGCGTCCTGACATCTACACGAACGCTCCCGCTGGGTGGTGCGGTGGTCCAGCGGGACCGTTCGTTCGATGTTCGAGAACGCCTGGGGCACCAGGCGGTCAGGCTTTCTCGATCCGTCCGCCCTCGCTCCGCTCGGGCGGACTCTCTCGAAGCGGTTCGCTTGGCTCACCGCTTCTCGAACATCACACCGGGTTTGTAGGTCGGGCTGAACTCGACCTCGTCACCGATGGCAAGGTCGTTGTCGCTGGCCACGTACGGGATCCAACCGGTCACGCGCGAGCCGTCCGTGAGCTCGATGATCGCCCAAGCGAACGGGGTCTCGTTCATGAACTCCTCGCTGGCGACGTTCTGGATGGTGAACGTCACCACCGTGCCGTCGTGCGGGAGGTCGACGGTGTCGATGTCGCCGGACCCGCACTTCGGGCAGCGCTTGACGGGGCTGACGAACGTGTGGTCGTTGCCGCAGCGGAACCCGATCAGCTCGCCGTCCTTGCGCTTCTCGGTGATGTCGTCGATGGTGACCGCTTCAGCAGGCGCCATCAGTCGGCCCTCCCGAGCACGTGGCAGGTGACGGTCCCACCGGTGGCTCCCACGTTGTGGGTCATCACGTGGTCCAGGTCGTCGACCTGGCGCGCGCCGGCCTCACCGCGGAGCTGCTTGACGGCCTCGTAGATCTGACCCAGGCCGGTGGCGCCGACCGGGTGGCCCTTGGCCTTGAGCCCACCGCTGGCGTTGACCGGGGTGTCCCCATCGGGTTTGGTTCGCCCATCTCGGACCATGGCCGCGGCCTTGCCGGGTTCGGCCAGACCGATGTCC
Source organism: uncultured Thermoplasmatales archaeon (assembly GCA_964492585.1). GTDB lineage: Archaea > Thermoplasmatota > SW-10-69-26 > SW-10-69-26 > SW-10-69-26 > CAYXGD01. The sequence continues at coordinate 6,289 of CAZBKU010000094.1, forward strand.
TCCATGGCGACCAGCTCGGCGATGGTGAAACAGTCGTGGACCTCGTACAAGCCGATCTCGTCGAGCGACAAGCCTGCTTGGTCTCGCGCCTCGCGGCTGGCGATCTGGGTCGCCTCGATCCCGGTGAGATCATCGCGCTCGGAGAGGGCTGCGATGGTCCCGTGGTGGGAGCTGCCCTGGATCTCGATGGGCGTGTCGGACAGCTCGCGGGCCTTCTCCGGGGTCGTGATGATCGCCGCGGCTGCCCCGTCAGAGAACGGGCAGGCGTCGTAGAGCTTGAGCGGTGCCGCGACCTCGTAGCTGTCGAGGACGTCGTCGATGGTGATCTCCTTCTGGAAATGCGCGGTCGGGTTCTCCAACGCGTTCTCGTGGTTCTTGACCGCGACCCGGGCCAGGTCCTCCTCGGTCGTCCCGTAGTCCTGCATGTGGGCCCTGGCCATGGTGGCGTACAACCCGGGGAAGGTGGCGCCGACGCCACCCTCCAGGAAGAAGTCCGAGCCGTAGCAGAAGTAGCTCGTCGCGGTCAGGGTGTCGATGTGGCTGACCTTCTCGGTGCCGACGGCCAACACCGTGTCCGCCATCCCGCTTCGCACGTAGGCGATCGCGTGACGGAAGGCGACGCTGGCCGAAGCACAGGCGGCCTCGGTGGTGCTCGAGGGCACGTTGGGGGCACCGATGGCCGTGGCGACCAGGGGCCCCACGTGGCCCTGCTTGTCGGCCATGCCGAACGCCTTGGCCCCGAACAACCCGTCGATCGCCGGCCCAGCGAGGCCGGCCTGCTCCCCGACAGCCTGGGATGCGTCGACGGGCAGCGCGCGTGCCGAATCCTCCCTGTTGCCGTACTTGAGGCACGAGACCTCAGCGATGGCGGCTGGGTTCATCACGAAACGGGAGAGCGCCAAGGGGTAAAAAGCCGTCCCTGGGATCATCCCGCGGCCCCGTGCGAGCTACGGTTGGCGGGGTGTAAGCCTGACATGGATGGCCCTGTTGCCGGGTCCACGGGATCTAGATCGCCTCTCGCGGCCGGAACCCCGCACGAGCGCCCCACCGGGCCGGCCTGCGCAAGGCTCTTATAGGTGAGGTATTATCCGCTCGTCCAGCCTTTCCAGGTACACCAGGGACGAGCCATCGTGGGTGCCAGACGGAAAGCCAACGAACGCCGGGCCGGGGTCGATCGGACGTTGGAGATGTCCACCACCACCATTGTAGGACCTTCCATCGCGGTCAGCCCCAGCTTGGCCAGCAGCCGGGGCTCGTAGCTTAGCTCGGTAGAGCGTCCGGCTTTTAACCGGACGGCCAGGGGTTCGAATCCCCTCGAGCCCGCTGGGCGAGCCCGCGCGGCCTGCCCGACGAACCCGCCCGCAACCGCCCCGGCGGCCAACCAGGCCCCCAAGCTCGTCCCGGACCCTGGTCCCGCCCACAAACGCCCCTGCAACCCCCCTCGAACAGGTGAACGCCATGGCGATGCAGTTTGACGTGCTCCAACACGAATTCGTCCCCCGCACCGAGATCCTCGATGAAGAGGACCTCGAGGAAGTCCTCCAGGAATACGACATCCGTAAAGAGCAGCTGCCCAAGCAGCTCGATACGGACCCTGCGACGATCGCCGTCGGCGCTCGTCCAGGCAACGTCGTGAAGATCACCCGAGAGAGCCAGACCGCTGGCCGCTCGATCGCATACCGAGTCGTCGTGGAGTCGTCCTGACATGAGAGAACTTGTCGACGCGTTCTACAATGAGCGGAGCATCGCCAACCATCATCTGATGAGCTACAACGACTTCCTCGACCACTGGCTCCAGAAGATCATCTCCAACATCACGGTCGGCGACGAGGACGCCGACCCGGGCACCATCCAGACCGACGTCGAGGGGTACAAGCTCCGGCTCGGGAAGGTCGACGTGGGCCAACCCATGCGCAAGGAGGCCGACGGGAGCACCGACTACCTCACCCCCATGGAGGCCCGTCTCCGGAACATGTCCTACGATGCCCCGATCCACCTGGAGTTCATCCCGGTGCTCGAAGGCATCGAGCACGAGCCCGAGCGGGTCAACATCGGCAACATGCCGATCATGGTCAAGAGCCAGAAGTGCAACATCGTGAAGAACAACCTGGAGGCCCTCCAGAACGCCTCCTACACCGACCAGGAGTACCACGACGAGCTCCGGCGGCTCCAAGAGGACCCCCTGGACATCGGCGGGTACTTCATCGTCAACGGCACCGAGCGTGCCCTGATCTCGCTCGAGGACCTGGCCCCCAACCGGACCATGGTCGAGAAGTCCAAACGCTACGGGCGCCACGTCCCCGTGGCCAAGGTCTTCAGCCAGCGTGACGGGTACCGAGCCCTGATCAGCGTCGAGCAGAAACGCGACGGCAACCTCATGGTCGGCGTGCCCACGGCCAGCAACGACATCCCGCTGGTCGTCTTCATGCGCGCGCTCGGCTTGGACACGGACGAGGACATCGTCAACGCCGTGGTCACGCACCCCGACATGCTCCCTATGGTCCTGGCCAACATCGAGGAGGCCACCGAGGAGCACGGCGTCTCCAGCCAAGAGGACGCCATCGAGTTCCTGGGCCGCAAGCTGGCCGGCGGGCAAGCCCGCGAGTACCGGCGCAAGCGCGCCGAGAGCCTGATGGACCGCACCCTGCTCCCGCACCTCGGCGGAGAGCCGAACATGCGCCTGAAGAAGGCCGTCTTCCTGGGCCGGATGGCCCGCAAGGTCCTCGAGCTCGGCCTCGACCACATCGGCGAGGACGACAAGGACCACTACGCCAACAAGCGCATCAAGCTCGCCGGCGACCTGATGGAGGACCTCTTCCGCGTGTCCTTCATGCAGCTGGCCAAGGACATCAAGTACCAGCTCGAGCGGGCCCACTCCCGCAACCGCGAGCTCAAGGTGTCCACCGCCGTGCGCAGCGATGTCCTCAGCCAGCGCCTCTCCCACGCGCTGGCCACTGGCAACTGGGTCGGCGGTCGGGCCGGCGTCAGCCAGTTGCTCGATCGGACGAGCAACATGGCCGCCGTCAGCCACCTTCGACGCATCATCTCCCCGCTCACGCGCAGCCAGCCCCACTTCGAGGCTCGGGACCTGCACCCGACCCAGTGGGGCCGGTTGTGCCCGAACGAGACCCCCGAGGGTCCCAACTGCGGCCTGGTGAAGAACATGGCCCTGACCACGGAGATCAGCGAGGGCGCCGACAGCGAGGACGTCCGCCATTCCCTGTTCGATCTCGGCGTGCGCCCCCTTGAGACCCGCGACCGCCTCGGAGGTGAGAGCTCATGACCGACATGGAGGGAGCCAGGATCTTCCTGAACGGCGACATCGTGGGGCTCCACGACAACCCCGAGGAGCTCGTCGAGAAGATCCGCGCCCGGCGCCGCCAGGGCCTGTTGTCCTACGAGGTCAACGTCCGGATCGACGAGGAGACCGACGACGTGTACCTCAACAGCGACCCCGGTCGGCTGCGCCGTCCCCTGGTCGTCGTCGAGGACGGCGAACCCGCCGTCACCGAGGAGCACCTCCGTCAGCTCGACGCTGGCGAGCTCACCTGGAGCGACCTGCTCCGGGAGGGCGTCATCGAGTACATCGACGCCGAGGAAGAGGAGAACGTCTACGTGGCCGTCGAGCCCGAGGACGTCACCGAGGACCACACCCACCTCGAGATCGACCCCATGGTCATCTTAGGCGTGTCCGCCGGGCTGGTCCCGTACCCCGAGCACAACGCGAGCCCGCGCATCACCATGGGCGCCGGCATGGCCAAGCAGACCCTGGGCCTTGGCCAGTCCAACTACCGGACCCGGCCTGACACGCGCAGCCACCTGCTCCACTACCCCCACCGTCCCCTGGTGCAGACCCGCGGCGTCAAGTACGTCAACTTCGAGGAGCGGCCGGCCGGCCAGAACTTCGTGGTCGCCGTCCTCAGCTACGAGGGCTACAACATGGAGGACGCCCTGGTGTTCAACCGGGCGGCCATCGACCGCGCACTGGCCCGCTCAGCGTTCTTCCGAAGCTACTCCAGCGAGGAGCGCCGCTACCCCGGTGGCCAGGAGGAT
>CAZBKU010000095.1:0-10329 GCA_964492585.1 uncultured Thermoplasmatales archaeon
TGGCCCCGTCCGCGTTCCAGGGGGTCGGGCTCGACCCACCCGTTCTGGGTATCCTGTTGGGTGGGGGAGGCGTCGTCGGCCTCACCTTTGTAGAGCGAGAAGGCGAACTGGACCGTGCGTCCGGTCAGGGGGTGGCCCTGGCAGGTCTTCGCTGTGCCGTCCTCGTGGGCTAGCGGGAAGGTGGCCAGCTGCCAGCCCTCGTCCCACCGGGCGACCTCCTGATCCAGGCGCGGGTCGGGGTGGGTGCCGAAGAACCCTGTCGCGTTGTACAGGCCGGTGCGGTTGTCGGCACCGATCTCGTCGCGTGGCAGGGCCGGGTTGTAGTCGGGGCTGGGCTTGGTGTCCTCTCGGCCGGTGGAGACGGCGAAGGGGTCCACCTCGGGGAGGCTTCTCCCACCATCGCCCGGTCCGATGACGCCCGAGGTATCGGCCTCCTGCTCTTGGACGTGGTAGGAGTAAACCCGTCCGTCGTACCCGCCGGCCGGTTCGAGCTTGCACCACCCGTCGGTCCAGGAGTCCTCGGCCTCCGGGGCCCCTTCGTTGACCAGGACGCGAGCCGACACGTCGGCGCCGTCCCCGAAGGCCAACCGCGCCATGTGCATCATGGAGAGGTGGACACGGCCCTCGGTCACGTTGTGCAGATCGACCGGCCGGCTGACCAAGCGCTCGGTGGAATCGGTGGGGTAGCTCTGGCCTTGACCGTAGGCCGAGGCCGAGATGCCCGACAGCATGCTACGGTTGCCCTGGACGGCCTCCTCGTCGGACACGGACCAGTCGCCTCCGGGCGACCAGCCGTCGGCCTCACCGTCCTCCTGCCAGGCAGGGTCCTCGAACCCTTCGTGCAGGGCCCGTGGCCCGTCGCCGGCCCAGAGGATCGTGGTGTTCTCCAGGGCGGGGTTCCGGTCGTTGCCCTGGCGGAAGACCTGGAGGGTGACCAGGTAAGCGCCCGGGGTCCCCGGCTGGGTGTCGAACCGTACGGTCTGCTGCCCGGCGGCCACGGCCAGGCTCGTGGGGCCCTGGGACCTGCAGGGAAGCTTGTCATCGGCCAGGATCGGCGCCTCAGCCAGGCCCTGGGTCTCGGTGTCGTGAGGGATGGCCTCCCATCCCACGACGCGTTGGATCTGGCAGACCACCCGGACCCGTTCTGCCTGGGCCTGCGGGTTCTCGACCACGGCCTCGACGGTGCTGGTCTGGCCGGGGAGGACCCTGACCGGATCCAGGGAGAGGTCAGCCAGGCTGAGGTCGCGCTCGGTCAGGTTGATCGCATGGCTGCGCTGGAGGTTGGTCCGGACCTCCTCCCCGGTGGGACGGCTGAAGGTGGCCGCCCCCTCGTTCCACCGGACCAGCTCTAGACGCAGGGTGCCCTGGCCGGCCTCGGTGCCGGCCGGCACGGTCACGTCGACCGAGAAGGGTGCGGCGTCGGAGGCTGGCAGGTTGAACCGTTGGCTGGTGGCCGTCGTGCTGCTGGTCGTGGTCTCACCGTCGACGGTGAGCTCGACCTCGCCGGGGAGACCCTCGACGGTGGCGCGCACGGCCAGCTCGCGGCGGACGTCGGTGCCGAGGTTGCGGACCGTGCCGCTCCAGGTCGCCGGAACCTCGGGGGCCACCAGGTCGGTCCGGGCGTCGGTGTAGAGGCCCACGTTCTTCTGGTAGCTGGTGCCCAGCACCTCGATCTCGTCGACCGCCCACGTGGCATCGTGGATCGACCCGTCCATGCCGCCGATGAACCGGAGCTCGACCGGTTGCCCGGCGAAGACCTTGCCCTCCACCGTGACGTTGTCGACCTGCCAGCGCTCCCCGCCCGGCGGGCATCCGCGTTCGGGGACCTCTTGGAGAGGCTCGGCCTCCGGCGTTGCGAGCTGATCGGCCGACTCGGGGTAGGCCTGCTCCACCGAGCAGTAGAAAGAGTGGAAGGCGTGGAACCCAAGGCGGATGCGCTCACCGCTGAACCTGGAGAGATCGTAGCTGGCGTTGTCCCAGCTGACGATCCCGGACCCTGAGTACCCGTTGTACATGTAGACGAGGTGCGAAAGCTCACCGTTGGCCAACCCGTTGGGATGAGCCTCGAACGGTAGGCTCTCGAAATCGCGGAGGGGGGCCGGCTGCCGGGGATCCGGGAGGTTGTAGACGCTGGCCTTGGTGTCGTACCCCCCCATCCCCATGCTGTCGATCTGGTCCGGTTTGCTGTACACCTGCTCCCAGGAGCCCCATTCACCGGTCGCCGGGTCGAAGACGCTGATCTCGAGCACGCCGCCGGTGGTCAGGCTACCGCTGCCCGTCTCCCCGTTGTAGAAGGCCGGCAGATGATCGAAGGTGAGCTTCACGTCCTCGCCGGCGCCGGTGAGATCCAGGGCCGGGAGGACCAGACGGCTGTCGGCCAGGGGGCTGGCGTCGAAGAGGTGGGACCGGCCCTCAGCGCCGGGCGAGGAAGAGAAGACGCGGTTGGTCTCTCGGTCGGGGCCCTCGAGCTCGGCGACCGTCCACCGGGCATCCCGGTCGGGGATCTCGTCAACCTTGGTCAGGAGCCCGGGGATCGGGTCACGCATAAGCTCCTTCTTCGCTTGCTCCTCGTCGGTGAGATCCTTCCCCTTGCTGAGCTTGCTGGACACGTGGTAGGGCCACAGCTCGCAGGTGCTGCGGTCCTCGGGGAGGAAGGCCTTCCGGGTGGCCTGGCCCCACTCCTCGTCCCAGACGACGCGAGGGTTGATCTCGCCGCTGGTGTGATCGTTGAAGACCCGGAGCTTGAGGCCGTCGACGACGAGGCCAGGATGGCCTCTGAGACCGTCGCTGAAGGATTTCCCACCGCCCTCGGAGGTGGCCCATGGGACCCATTGGAAGGTCAGGTTGAACCTGTCGCCGACGTCGGTCACGTCCACCTCGTAGTGCCGCCAGAACCTGTCGACCTCGGTGACGTGGGGTTGGAGCTGGCGCTGACCGGCCGGCCGGTTGGGGTCCTCCCCCATGCAGGATCCATCGGCTGGGTAGGCGGGGCTGGCGATCCCCCGGTGCCATCGCAACTGCTCGAGGGTGGTCTGGGTATCCTGCATGGTGGTGACCGGGGCCCACTCCCACCACTCGAGGACCATACGCTCGTCGGGTTCCAGCTCCGCGCTCTCGAGCTCGTTGAGGTTGAACTCGAACTGGGTCGTCATCGACCAGCCCCCAGCATCGGCCTGATCGCCGGTGCCGGTGTAGAGGAAGCCGGGCGGGCCCCGGTCCTCCAGGTGCGCCGTCAGGTTCTCGACGAAGAAGACCTCCGAGGCCGCGGTGGAGCCCTCCAGCCAACTGGGATGGCTGTAGCCTCGATCCGGGCCGTCGGTGGAGGCCGGGGCCTGGATCTCCGAGCGAGCCTCACCGGTGAGGGTCTCGACGTCGATGCGGGCGATCTCGCCGGGTTCGACCGAGCCGGGAATCTGGCTGAGGTCGAAGGTGGACAGCGTCCATCCGTCGGAGCCGTCCTGGGCGCTGGTCCCGGTGAAGGCCGACGTGGAGAGGTTGCCGTCGGCCAGGGGGTTCCCGCCGAGGACATCCTCGTACCGTACGCCGTCCTCGCTCTCGACGGGGTCCAACGGGAACCACCGGTCCCCGCCATCGACGGAGGCCTCGAGCCGGGCACCATCGAACCCTTCCTCCAGGTCGAACCGATGGATGAAGCTGACAGAGGCCTCGCGGGCCGGTGAGAGGTCCACGGTGGGGGCCCCCAGGGCGAACGTGGTCCCGTTAGCCGGGACGTCGGCGTCGCTCGGTTCCAGGCGCCAGGCCTGGGCGGTGCCGAAGGCGCCGGGTTCGGCGGCTTGCCACGGTGGGGCCGGATTGAAGCTTCCCTGGATGGCGGTCCCGGACGCCTCGGTCTCCACCGAGGACCTCAGGAAGGGATCGACGGAGATGAGGACGCGCCGATGGCTGTCGGCTATGTCGTCGAGGTGGGCCGAGGCTGAGACCAGGAACGTCCCGGTCTGTTGCGGGGTCCACAACCGGTCGTCGGCATCGCTCCCCTGGACGAGCTGGGCGACCGAGCGGTCCTCGCCCGGCGGCAGGACCCGTTGGGTCTGGTAGGACCGGTCGGTGCCCGGGACGGGGATCAAGCCCTGGGTGCCTTGTTCCTTGAGGATCGTCCGGTCGACCTCGATACCGGTCAGGGGCGTGTTGCCCGTGTTGACCAGGCGCACGTCGATCAGCCGGGGTCGGGAGGGGGAGCCTCGCTCGGGGCTGATGTCGACCCGGGTCTCCATGTCCCGGGTCGTCTTGATCGGTGTCGGCGTGGAGGAGGTGCCCAGGGCCGCCACGTTGTTCAAGGGGTCCTCATCGGCCCCTGCGCCAGGCTCGATGGCCACGCGGAGGTAGGCCCCCGGTTCCTCGGGGAAGACCTCGGTGTCGAAGCTGGCGGGCACGCGGACCGGGAGCTCGACCCACGTCGTCGCACCCGACGGGAGCGTCGAAAGCGGGGTGCCGCCGGTGGCGATGGCACGCTCCTCGGTCCCGATGCCGATGAGCTCCCAGGTGAGCGACGCGCCGGGTTGGCTTGCCAGGCGTCCGGCGTTGTGGAGGGTGACGTTCAGGGTCACCGTCTCTCCTGGGGGCAGGCCGGTCCGGGAGATGTTGAAGCGCTCGTCGAACCGGGCGTCGACGAGCTCGAGGTCGACGGCCGAGGACGGGGCCGAGGCGATCTTGAGGTCGGAGATCACCCAGCCCTCGTAGGCCGTGCCGGAGCCGTCATGGAGGGCGTTGAACGCGAACCGGACGCGCTTACCGTTGAGCACGGTCGTCTGATCGACCAGGTCGAACCGGGCGGTCTCCCAGTTCTCGGGATCGAGCAGGGTCTCGAAGTCGCCGAAGCGGGTCTCGTTGACGTTGGCACCCCAGTAGGCGGCCACGTCGCTCTCCTGGTCGGCCGGACCGTCGTACCCGCCCTCGGGGTGCAGCCGGACCCACTGGGACCAGACCCCCGGTGCGGTCTCGACCTGGGCCTCCACCCAGCCGGTGGCACGCGGTTCCCCCGTGTCCGGTTCGAACGCGTAGGCGTGCTGGAAGGCGAGGATCGGGCGCTCGGCTTGGCGCAGGTCGACGGCAGGGGTGACCAGGCGATCGATGCCGTCGGCCCCCAGCTCGAACCCGTTGGCCTGGGTCCCCATGTAGGTCCAGGCGGGCCGGTGGGTGTCCTGTGAGATCCGCCAGGCAGCCGACCCGTCGTCGGTGCCGGGCAAGAGGTAGCCGTCCCGGGTCTCGGGGAGCAGGTCGTCGTGGTAGGCCGTGGGCCGGCGGTCCAAGTTGCTCGTGCTGGAGGATGCCCAATCGCCACGGACCTCGTCGGAGCTTCGCTGGCCGCTGGCGTCTGTGGAGAGGAGCGTCCGGGTCCGCTCGTCGAAGGATGCCTCCCGGACCGAGCCTTGGGTTAGGTTGAGCCAGAGGCGGTCGACGGCCATCTCCGTGCTGCCGGGGATGGCGATCTCGACGCCGGTGAGCTCCGCCAACCGTTCCAGGGGGCGGCTGTCCCGGAGCGTCTCGGTGAGCGGGACGGTCAGGGTGGTCCAGCCAGCCGGGGTCGGCGTTCGAAGCTCTTGGACCGTGATCACCTGGGGATCCTGGACCTCGGCGGGTTCGTCGAGCAGTGGCGTCTGACCCTCGCCGGCCGGATCGATGGGGTCGAGGGTGTAGGGGGTCGGTCCGGCGTCGGTGTTCCCGAGCTGGCGGAGCAGCAGGTCGCGTGCCGTCTCCGTGGGCCCTGGTTCCAGGAGGACCCGGAGCTCAGGGACCCGGTCCCCGAGGTCGCGCAGGTTGTAGCGCAGGGTGAGGTTGAGATGCTCGATCTCGGTGAGGTTGAACCGGTCGGTGATGTAGCCCTCTGTGGGCGCGTCGAGGGCCGCGCTGTCCACGCAAGAGGTGAGCTCGGCAGCACCGGTCGGGCCCTGCTCGGTGCACGTGCCGCGCAGGTAGACGTGACCATCGGGGCCGGTCAGCTCGCCAGCGTCCTCGAGGACCGAGGTCCAGACCTGGCCGCCGGTCTGCGGGGCAAGCCCCTGGCCGGTGCTCCAATCTCCCGTGGTGGCGACGTAGCTCGGGGGCAGGGTCATCTCGAGCAGGCCACGGTCCAGGACCGCGGTGACGGCCTCGAAGCCGCCGCCGAAGGCCTCGGGGTGTCCCTGGCCGGGTAACCGGACGGGCTGGATCACCGGGCCTTGGTCCCCGTCGCCGATCCGGTAGAGCGGGATCTCGTGCCCGTCCGACGGCAGGGCCCACCCTTGACCGGCGATAGCCTGGACGTCCACGGCGTCGAACCCGTCGGGCAGGGCCAGGGGCCGCACCGGGTCGTCCATGGAGCCGTCGGTGAAGATCCGGAAGGCGCAGAGCGTCTCGATGCAGCCGGGATGGGTCGAGCGTGCGTCCTGGGCGAGGAGGGCCGTGCTGTTGTCCCAAGGGGCAAGGGCGATCAGGCCGGCCTCGGGGACCTCGCTCTTGAACTCGGGCGTCGAGTGGCTGTAGGCCGGCGTGACCTCGATGTCGTAGATAGGGTCGTCGCGTCCTTCGGCCTGGCCGGGATCCACGGTCACCTCGACCGTCCACGGCCCGCTGCCGTCGTCGCCGGGGATCGCCTCAGCGTCCTGCTCGCTGTCGACGGATCCGGTGAACGTGGGCTGATCGTTGAGACCGGCCTCCTTCTCCTCGCACGAGCCGGCCTCGCCGACCGAGCTCGTCGTGGCACCGGCCGGGATCGCGAAGGTACAGTCCAGGGAGGTGCCATCGGGGCCGGTGATGTCCACCTGGACCTCGTCGTCCTCGGTGGTCACCACCTGGCCGCTGCGCTCCACGGAGACGTTGAAGGTGATCGTCTGGATGCCATGGGCCTGGGGTTCGACGGTCAGGGTCCGCGTCTCTGGGCTGCTTGGCCCCTCGATCTCCGCGGTGGCCGGGGTCATGTTGACCTGTGCGGTCTGCCAGCCGGTGACCTCGAACGGTGGGCCGATGGGTTCGGTCGGCAGGTCCAGGGGGGCCTGGGCGACCAGGTCGAGCACGCCACCGCCACCGTCGACCTCGGGCGTGAGGAAGACCTGGGCTGCCAGGCCGCCGTTCTGTTGGCCCAGCAGGGTGACGGCGAACCGGTCCTCGCCGGCGGGGGCCACGCTCTCGATCTGCGGGTCGCTCGGGGTGCTGGTCAGGGTGCTGGGGGTGTAGAGCCGCCAGCCGTGCCCGTCGCCGACGGCCACACCGAACGTGTCACCGGTGGCGCCGGCCAGGGCAGCTCGGCCCTCGTCGTCGGTGGCGACAGCGTGGACCCTGGAGAGCGGGGGTTGGGCCGCCGCCTGGGTCCCAGAGGCGGTCACGAAGGAGAGCTCGCTGCTGTCGCCGATGGCCAGCACGCCTGCTCGGGTGGTGATCAGTCGGTCGGCGGAGGTCACCTTGGCGACGGTCGACCAGGTGGTCCCGTCGAACCGGAGGGCAGACCCGTTGTTGTGGAGAGCGAAGAGATCCCCGCCAGGGGCTTTGGCCACGCTCAGGAAGCGATCGCCATCGTCGGGGAGGTCGGTGGCCCGGGTCCAGGAGAACCCGCAGGCCCGGATCTTCTCGAGGTCCTCGGCGCACACGACGCCGGGGCTTCGGTCGGCGTAGAGGTGGACGGTGGGGTCAGGCCCGGTGACGGTTTCTGCCGGGAGGCCCAGCTGGGCGCTGGCCTCGTAGATGCCAGGCTCTGCGGGCAGGACCTTCCAGACAAGGGTCTTGGTCTGGCCGACGGCCAGGTGGACCTGGCGGTCCGGGGTCTCCTGGATCTTGCCGGTGGCCGGGAGGTGGGTCTGGGCATCGTGGAGATCGAGGGTGACGGGACCGGCCAGGGGGACGTTCCCGGTGTTCTGCAGGCGCAACCGGATGGTCCGCTCGTCCTCGGGCGAGCCTTGATCCGGGTTGGCGTCCAAGCCAAGGGTGGTCCCCGGTGCGGGCCGCACGTCCAGGCGTTCGATCCGTTCGACGAGGAGCTCTTGGGCCCGGGTGTTGTCCTCGGGTCGCTGGTCCGGGGGTGCGTCATCCCGCGTGTCCTCGATCTGGGCCTCGAGCCGGATGCGGTCGTTGTCCGGGGAGGTGTCCGGGAAGGGATGCTCTAGGGTGGCCACCTCGCCGGGGGTTAGGTCCCGCTGGCCGATGGTGGTCCACGTGGTGCAGTCCCCAGCGCTGCATTGGCGCAGGGAGACCTCGGCGGTGGCCGGTTCGAGCCCTTGGTTGGTCACGGCGACCTGGACGGGTCGCTCGTCCAGGGGGCCCGGGACCGTGTCTTCCCCGTCCACGGTGATCTGGCCGGCGTCGATCTGGAGGACGCGTAGGTTCTGGGGAAGCGCCGACCCGTTGACGTAAGCGCCGTCGATCGCGTAGCCGAAGAAGGCGTCGTCGTCGAAGAGGGTCGGGTCCTCGAAGAAACCGGGGATGCCGAAGGCCGGGCTCGTGACCGCCCGGGCCACGATCCAGATGCGCTGGCCCGTCCACGGGGACAGGTCGAAGCGCTCGGTCTGCCAACCCTCGGAGTCCCCGGTGTGGCCTTGGGCGCCACCGAGGCTACCGACCTCGTCGTACCCTTGGCCTGGGGAGTCCTCTTGAGGTTCGAGCACGGTCCCGGCCGGCACGGGGCCATGCCGTGGGGGTGGGGAGGTGAGGACCTCGAAGCGGACACCGTCCAGGCCCTGGGCAAGGTTGTATCGATGGTGGACCTCCAGGGTGCCAGACCGGGTGTTGGTCAGCCACTGCTGGACGACCTCGTCCCCGGTCTCGACGTAGGCCTGACGGACCGCGTCGTAGACATCCTGCACGGCCTCGAGGCTGCCGCCCCCGAAGCACGACTCGTCCCCGGTGGCTGGGGTGGTCACGCCCGTGGACACGCAGACACCGTCCTCGCCGAACCGGGCCTCAAGCCCGGCCTCGCCAGCCGGGCTGTCCTCAGGGATCCCCAAGGTCGGTGGCAGGTTGTCCTGCAGGATCCGGTGGGCCCGTCCGGGGAGGTCGACCAGGGCCGGATCCAGCGCGGTGCCACCCAGGTCGACGGCGGGGAACACCAGCGTGGCGTTGAGGCCGTGCTCGTAGGGGGCCCCGGGCTGATCGGTCAGGGCGTAGCCGGGGGTGACCCGGGGGTCGATCGGTGTCCGGAACCCGAGCTTGCCGTCGGCCGACCGGTTCTCCCAGGGACCAAGCCCGCCGTGGCGGGGGGCTGTGAAGTTCTCGAGGAGGTACGAGATGGTGCCGGCGTCCTGGGCGTCTGGCGTCTGGCCCTCCAGGACATCCAGGGCGCCGTTGACCGAGCGGATCAGCTCGTTACCTGTCTCCACGAGGTTCCTGAACGCGGTGTCGTTGCCCTGAGGACAGATCATGGGGACCTGCTCGTCATCGGCGACCCGGTCCAGGGCCGGCCGGGCCGGGTCCCCGTCCTCGTCCTGGGTCTCCTCGACCGTGTCGTTGGCACCCTCCTGGAGCTGAGCCAGGTGCTTGGCGAGGATCGGTTCGGCGGTCTCGAGCACGAGGCAGTCGCCGGGCTCGACCTCGCCGGCGCGGATCTTGGAGAGATCCGGCGAGGAGGCGCCGGTCACCATGGCGACCGGGAAGGTGCTGGCCAGAAGCAGAACCACCAGGAGGCCAGCGCCCCACTTGGCCCGCGGTCCTGAGAGGTTCATCGACCGGCCCTCCGGCCGTCGGGGGGACGAACCTTGCGGTCGCTGACCTCAGCTGAGGACCGCAGGGTACCTCCTAAGTCTCGCACTGATGCTCCTCCTTCGCCTCTAGGGCCTCTCCTCTCCCGAGCCGGGCGTGAGCTCCACTCGCGCGGGCCTCTCCTTGCCCGGCGCGCGCTCTGACCGCGTCTTGTAAGGGGCAGACGTGGCGTGGCACGTCTCGACACGCTGGGAGTCCGCGACCTGTATAAAGTCCTTTTTCGTGAAGGTGTATTCACCTTCGTTTGTGCCCGTCGGGGGTGACAGGGTCGCCGAGCGTGGGACCGACCGGTTAGAGGCCCGAGAGGCCTGGATCCCAAGCTGATCGGGCCTCTAGGCTGGCCGGGTCGAGGAAGAGAGGAGAAGAGGGAAGACGACCGGCAGAGCCGGTCGTAGGTGGGCTAGGTCGGCCAGCTACGGTGCTGGGGTACCCTGACCAGGCGTGTCACAGTCGAAGTAGAGATCCTCGTCGTCGCCCTCGGGACCCATCGCGGCCTCGTGGACCGCGGTGGGTAGGCTGCGGAGGGTGTCGTACGTGTCCCCGCCAGCATCCCAGTCGAAGCACTCGAAGTCCCGTAGGTCGTAAGGGTCCCCGACCTTCACGGTCAGGTAGCAGGACCGCTCGTGCTTGGGACCGATGGCGTCGCCG
>CAZBKU010000096.1:0-10276 GCA_964492585.1 uncultured Thermoplasmatales archaeon
TCATCCACGAGGGGGGAAAGGGAATCGATGAGGGATTTGACGACGTCGGCCTTGCAAACCGCCCTGAAGGACATGGCTCTCCCTTCCGATGAACACGAGGACCCTTAAAAAAGAACCGGGGGCCTTGCGACTGGAGACGGCTCGTCAGCCTAGGAAACTGGTCATCCGAGCCAGGACGGCCCCGGGTCGCTCCAGGTGGGGGACGTGCGCGCAGCGGGCCAGGTAGGTCCGATCCAGGGGGCCGCCCCAGTGACGGGCCAGGTAGGCGGGGGTCTGGGCGTCGAGCAAGCGGTCCTCCTTGCCCCAGATCACCAGGCCTGGGGTCTCGATCCCGGCCAGGGTGGCCGGGACGAGCAGGTCGACCTCGGCCAAGGCGGCCAGCTCCCCGTCGGTCAACGCCTCCGGCGGCTCTCCGATCAGCTCGGTCATGGCTCGCCCGTCGGCGGGATCGGGGAGGTTCTCGGGCTTGACCGCCTCGATCAGCTGGCGGAACCCGGGCCGCTTGAAACGACGGAGGTCGGCCCCGGCCACGGCCTTGGCCAGGGCGGGCGGCTTGTACCACATGGCCTGCCAGAACGCCAGCACGTCCTCGTTGGTCTCCGGGGTCATCAGGTCCAAGCTGCCAAGGCTGCCCGGAAGGGGACACCCGCCCGGCGAGATCAACACGGCCCGATCGACCAGGCCGGGATGCCGGGCCAGAAGGTGGACGGCCACCCAGCCACCCATGCTCTGGCCGACCACGTGGACCGGGCCGTCGAGCCGGTCCTCGAGCACGGTGGCCACCTCGTCGGCCAGCAGGCTTGGCGCCATGTGGTCCAAGGTCTTCAGGCTGGACAGCCCGAACGGTGGGAGGTCCAGGGCCAACAGGTCGTGCCGGCGCCGGAGAGGCCCGATGGTCTGGAACCAGGTGGTCGACGCATCGCCCAACCCGTGGAGCAAGACGATCGTGTCGGGGTTGGCGCCCTCGAAGCTGAAGCCATGGAGCGTGGCGCGGTCGGTCTCGACGCTCAACTCCCGCGCCCCCAGGGTCCTGTACGCGGTCCGGATGCCCGCCTGGAGCAAGTCGATGACCACACCGGCGGTACGCCGCGCCAGCTACATGGCTCTGAGGGGGTGGCGTAACGCTCATAAAGGGCGGCCGGCTAAGGGCGGCCGCGATGTTCTGTCCGGAGTGCGGGGCCTTGATGAAACCGTCGGCCGACGGTCCGCAATGCAAGAAGTGCGGGACCACCGGCGAGAGCACGACGGTCTCCCAGAAGGCCGAGGAGAAGGAGATCGTCATCATGGACGAGTCCGACATCCACACCCTCCCCCGGACCGACGAGCACACCTGCCCCGAGTGCGGGAAGCGGGATGCGTACTACCGCCACCAGCAGACCCGTGCCGCCGACGAACCCACGACCATCATCCTGAAGTGCGTCGAGTGCGGCGAGAAGTGGCGCCACTACTGACTCGGAGCCATCGCCTGCTCGTCGCCGATGACGTGACCAGTGACCCGCCAGGCCATCCCAGGGCAGGCGGCCCATGCATCGACCCACCGACCAACAACCCTTAGGACCCCTCCTTGGCATCCGTTCCACGATGTCGCTCGAGGCCATGATGGACGCGGCTGCCAAGTTCCCGGCGCACCTGCAGGACGGCACGCAGAAGGCCCGGCAGGTCGAGGTCCCCGAGGGCCCGTTCTCATCGGCTGTGGTCATCGGGATGGGGGGCTCGTCGATCGGGGGCGCCCTGGCCGTCTCGCTCCTGGAGCGCGAGGCCGAGATCCCGATCACCGTCGTCCGCGATCACACGATCCCGGGCTCGGTCGACGAGGAGACCCTGGTCGTCGCCACCTCCTACTCGGGCCAGACCCACGAGACCCTCGACGCCGTCCAGGACGCCGTCCACCGGGGCGCGTCGCTGGCCGCGATCACCACCGGGGGCCGGCTGGGCTACCTGGCCGAGGAGGCCGACGCCCCTGCCGTCATGGCGCCCACCGGGTTCCAGCCTCGAGCTGCCTTGGGCTTCCTCTTCTCGGCCAACTACACGCTGCTGAGCCGGGCCCTGGATGTCGGCGACCCCGAGCGGATCGAACGAGCCGCCAAGCGTCTGGAGCCCAAGCTCGGCGACCTTGCCGACCCCGACGGACCCATCAGCTTCATGGCCAGCCAGCTGGACGACGGCACCGTCGGCGTGGTCGGCCACGACGTGCTCGGCGTCGTCGCTCGCCGGGTGGCTGGCCAGCTCAACGAGAACGCCAAGCGCCTGGCCTTCCACGAGACCATGCCCGAGATGTGCCACAACCAGATCATCGGCTGGAACGGGAACGCCGGCAACGCCACCTTGATCCTGGTCCGCAGGAACGATGAGTCCAACCTCGAAGGTGCCCGGATGAGCTTCTTGTCCGAATGCGCTGAGGACAGCGGCTGCCCGGTGGTCGACATCCGGGTCCACGGTGAGACCATGGGCCAAACCCTCGAGGGCTGCTTGGTCGGCGACCATCTGAGCCTCCATCTTGCCAGGATGGAAGGCACCGATCCTGAACCGGTGGACACCATCGACCAGCTCAAGTCCAGGATCCGCGGTTGGACGTGACCCTGGGATCTGCGCGAGCCAAGACCCGCCCGGGCCCCAAGACCCCGTGCGAAAAAGATATGGCCCGTACGCCCGTGTTGGGCCCGCAAAGGGTGTCCCCATGGCAATCGGATTCGTCCTGATCAGCACCGAACCCGGTCACGAGAAGGAGGTCTACAACTCCCTCCTGCGCCTCAACCAGGTGCAGGAGCTCCACCCCCTCTTCGGGGAGTACGATCTCATCGTCAAGCTGGAGGCCCAGGACTTCGATTCCTTGGGCCACCTCGTCGTCGAGAAGATCCGTTCCATCGAGGGGGTCAAGGAGACCAAGACCCTCACCGGGACGAAGTTCTAGCCCAACGGCTCCAGCCGCCGCTTGCCCCTGGCTCGATCGTGCCAGCGTGGCCGCTGCCGGGCTGCTCGTTGTCCCTGGGATGGCCACGCATGACCAGTTATGTAGACCATGGTCGGTGCCCGGCTATGGGAGGCCCCAGCCCGCTCATCCTAAGCATCGTGCTCGCCGCGATGCTGACCGCGCCTATCGCCCTGACCGCCTCGTCTGCGCCCGCCGGCGCGATCGTCGATGGACCACCGGCCCGGGCACAGGATGCCGATGGACCCAGCGTGTCCCAGTGCGTCGGGTTCGCGCCTGTCCAGACCGGCTGCGGTCTTGAGCACCACGGCGACCAGGGAGGGCAGAGCCACGAGTGCCTTGCTGGTCCCGGGTACACAGGCACCGTCGTGAGCAACATCTCCTGGCCCTACAATGAGTACGTCTGGCGGATCGAGTGCCACTACGAGGACGGCGAGCTCGTCGACCAGGAGGAGGAGAAACACCTCCCCATGTTCAGCGGTATCGGCTTCAGCTACCATTGCAGCAGCTACGATCTCCACACCACGGAGAGCGGCGGCTCCGGGGTCTGGGGCTGCATCCTCTACCACGATTAGCCACAGCGAGGCTGGGCCGCCTCAGACGGGCGCCGGTTCGCCGCAGGTCACGGGCTTGTCCAAGGCCACGCTGTCGCGGATCCGGATCGTCAGATGGTGGACCCCGCTCCCGTCCCCGCTGACATCCTGGCAGGGGACGAAGAGCATCTGGCCAGCCTCCCACGCGTCTCCCTGATCGAACCAGGCGGACGTGCTGTCATCGCACTGGGCCGTCAAGCCGTGATCGCCGGCCTGGGCCTCGGTCTGCAGGCACAGGAACGGGTCGGTCTCATCCTCATCGAGACCGGCTTCATCGAGGAAGGCGTTGCCCTCCTCGTCGGTCAGGTGGATCGAGACGACCTCGGGGTTGTAGGGGCCAGAGGGGGCTGTGACGAGGAGCAGGCGGATCCAGTCGGTCTCCTGGTCGCCGTCGGTGTCGACCACCTTGGCGCTGATCCCCGCTCGATCCATGCCGCTGCCGTCGGTGGCCAAGGCGTCGGCGAAGACGTAGACGGCCATGGCCACGACCAGCGCTAGGGCCACCAGGAGGATCGTGGCGACGACCGTGCTGACCGCTGCGTCGGGGGTCGGGTACCGGGCGCGTCGGCGCCCAAGCAGATGCCGGAAGACGGTCACCACGGCTCCCATCCGACTCTCTCCACCAACCTCTTAAAGGAGGGGGATAGGGCCCCCCCGGCTCCGATGGCCGTTGACCCCGGGTCGAGACCAGCCCCGATCGCGTACGCCGCCGCCTGGCATCGGAGCACCCGGTCGAGGCGATCGACCCGCGGATGGTCGACGACGTGGCGGCGCCCACCGACGCCCTGGCGGGGGTACCGTCCACCTGGTCGACATCCCAGGATCCGTCCTGCCCAGCCTCTGTGGGATAAGGCGGCCACGACCTTCGCCGAGCCCTCCTGTCCGGCCACCTTCGACGTGCGTCGAGGGCGACCTTTATGGTGCACGGGGCCGCTTGGACGGGTGTTCATGGGTGAGCGTTTCTACAACGCAGCCAAGGCCGTCCTGGCCCCGATCTTCAAGACCGCCTGGCGCATCGACGCCCAGGGGGTCGAGCACGTCCCAGAGGAGGGTGGGGCGATCCTGGCGTCCAACCACCTCTCCTACCTGGATCACTTCCTCATGCCGGCGGTCGTGCCGCGGCCGATCACCTTCATCAGCAAGGCCGAGCACTTCGACGTCCCGGGCCAGGCCTGGTTCTTCGAGAACGCCAACGTGATCCCGCTGGCCCGAGGCGAGGGGGATGACGAAGCGCTCGAACGGGCCGAGGAGGTCCTCGAGGAGGGCAAGCTCTTCGGCATCTACCCGGAGGGCACCCGTTCCCTTGACGGCAAGCTGCACAAGGGTCACTCCGGTGTCGCGCGCCTGGCCCTCAAGGTCGGCGTGCCCGTGGTCCCCATCGGCATGGTCGGGACCTACGAGGCCCTCCCGAAGGGTCGCACGGTGCCCAAGTTCAACAAGGTCACCGTCCGCTTCGGCCAGCCCTTGGTCTTCGAGGAGTTCCATGGTCAAGACAAGGACCGGTCGATCACCCGCAAGGTGACCGACGAGATCATGATGGCCATCAAGGATCTCTCCGGCCAGACCTACGTCGACGCTTACCAGAAGAACCCCGAGTACGTGACCAGCGAGGAGCGCAGCCGGGTCGACGACGACTGGGCGGGGGAGGACGGGGATGGTTAGCCCCCGCGACCGGAGGGCGGCCTAGGTGCGCATCGGTGTGGTCGGCGCTGGCGCCTGGGGCACCACCCTTGCCCGGACCACCGCCTTGCGGGGCGTGGAGACCCACCTCTGGGTCCGGGGCGCCGAACGCGCCGAGAAGATCCAGGAGGTCCGGGAGAACGAGAAGTACCTGCCCGGCGTCGTGCTACCCAGAGCGTTGGACGTGACCCACGACCTCGAGCACGTGGTCGACGGATCCGACATCGTCATCCACGCGGTCCCCTCCAAGGCCACCCGCGAGATGGCCGAGCGCTACGCCGACCTCCTCGACGAGGAGGCCATCGTCGTCTCGGCGACCAAAGGTCTTGAGTACGAGACCAACAAGACGATGAGCCAGATCATCGAGGAGGAGACCGACCATCGGGTCGCCGCCCTCTCAGGGCCCAACCACGCCGAGGAGGTCAGCCGCGACCAGCCGACCGGCACCATCGTGGCCCACCCCAAGTACCCCACCGCCCAGAAGGTCGTCACCGCCATCTCGACGCCGACGTTCAAGGCCTACGCCCACCCGGACCGCACCGGTGTAGAGCTCTGCGGGGCCTACAAGAACGTCATCGCTATCGCCACCGGCATGGGCAAGGGCCTGGGCTACGGCGACAACACCACCGCGGCCCTGATCACCCTGGGCCTCCAGGAGATGAGTCGCGTCCTGCCTCCCCTGGATGGCGAGCGGCGGACCGCCTACGGCCTGGCCGGTGTCGGCGACCTGATCGCCACGGCCGGCAGCGACCACTCCCGCAACCGGACCTTCGGGACCCGGGTGGGCGAGGGCCTGAGCACCAAGGAGGCCATCGAGTCCCTGGGCGGCAAGGTCGTCGAGGGGATCCCGGCGGCCAAGGCCTTCCACCTGGTCGCCCAGGACAACAAGCTCCAGCTGGCCCTGACCAAGGCCGTCTACGATGTGACCGAGAAGCAGATCAGCGTCGACGAGGCCATGCGCGAGCTCATCGCACTGGTCTGAGCAGACGGCCTCCGTGGCTGGCCGGCGACGGGTTCAAGGTGCGACCTGCGGCTACCCACCCCATGCCCTCGTCCAGCGGTCCAGCAGGCGATGCGCGCCAAGCGGCGAGCACCGATGTGGCCGACGCGATGCTCGGGATCGCCCTGGCCGCCCTCTGGGCAGACGGCCGCGAGCACCCGTCCGAGGTCGGGGTCCTCAGCCAGGAGATCGATCGGCTCGACGCGTTCGACCACCTCACCGCGAACCACTTGATCGGACGGGCCGCTGACCTCCGCGGGACCTACGCCGAGGACGGCGTGGACACGTACCTGCGCGAGAGAGCCGACCGGTTTGACGCGACCGAACGGGTCCAGGCCCTCACCCTGGCAACGGACGTGATCCTGGCCGACCGCGAGGTCACCGACGAGGAGCTGGGGTTCCTGGCGACCCTCCGCGGCCACCTCGACGTCCCCGAGGAGCAGGCCAAGCGGATCGTCGAGGTCCTCGAGACCAAGCACGGGCTGGCCCTGGCGGTGAACCAGGCCCCCCGTGTGGACGAGGATGATGACCGGTTCATCGTCCCCTCCGAGGCCAGCGTGGCGTTCGCCGTCGGTGCAGCTCGGGCGGCCCGCCTGGACGACCGGTCACGGGGCCGTGAGACCCTGGCCCCCCTGAGGGCCCGGGGCCACGTGTCCGAGAAGACGTTCGACGCGCTGGTCCGGCGTGCCGAGCACCGGCTGGACGAGGACGATGCCGGGGCCTACCTGGAGGCCTGCGCCGATCGCCTTGATGAGCAGGAGCGCGAGCACGCCTTCGCTTGGGCCGCCGACATCGCTCTGGCCGACCGTCGGCTCACCGAGCCGGAGCACGGCTACCTCACCGAGATCCGTGGTCTGCTCGGGGTGGAGCCGTCCCGTGCCAGCCGGATCGTCGACGTCCTCTGGGCCAAGCACCTGCGGTAGTGGGCCTCAGGGACCCGTCCTGGACCGATCGGCTGGGTCGGCCACGGGTCACGGGAGGGCCGACCCGCCGCTGGCCAGGGTCCTCACCTTGCCGAGCAGTCGCAGAAGCCCCTCGTCCAGCTCGAGGGTCCGGGCCTGATCCAGCTCGAACCAGGCGATCTCGTGGGCCTCCTCATCCGGCGCCTCCGGCTCCTGCCTAGGATCGGCCACCAGCAGGTAGCGCAGATCCAGATGCACGTGGGCCGGGAAGCTGTCGGTGGCCGGGATCTCGTGGACATCGACGTCCAGCAGGTCCGGGTGAGCTGGATGAGGCTCGACGGTCAGGCCGGTCTCCTCGCGGGCCTCCCGAAGCGCGGTCTGTTGTGCTGTGGCGTCGTCGGGGTCCGCGTGGCCGCCGCACTGGAGCCACATGTCCAGCTGGCGATGGTGGAGCAGGACGACCCGATCCAGATCGGGGCTCGCCACGAGCCCGCTTGCCACCAGGTGGCCTTCGGTGTCGGTCCTGTCGAAGGGATGCTTGCGTGACCTGGCGAAGGCCAGCGTCGTCTCCAGGCCCTTTGCCTCCCTCGGGCCCCCAGGTGCGTGGTCGATCAAGGCGGCCAACGCCGCTTCCCGGCGGGTCACGGTCCCGGGAGCTTCAGCCCCGGGCAAAGGGGTTGCGGTCGCCGCCCACCCAGGACCCTTCGAGCCGCGTGAGAGAAAGACCTTTCTCCCACGACGCCAGGCCGGCCTGCCCGGCTGGGGCGTAGTGACCACGAGTTCGTATGCACCGGAACCGCCTTCCCGCCATCGTCACCGCGCTCTCCCTGCTTGTGCTTGCATCCGCGATGCTCCCCACCGGTCTCGCTGACGACGGGCAGGAGGACCAGGAGGTCCGCGAAGATCAGGATGAAGAGGACCAGGAGAACGAGCAGGCTCCCAACCGCTCCGGAGAGGACCGAGGCTCGGAGGCCAACGACACCGACGAGGCCCTACAGGGGAACCAGAGCGACGGGATCGGACCGCAAGGGATCGACGGCCAGAGCGCCGATGCCCAAGGCGCGGCACCGGAGACCCCTCCGATCATCCAGGCCCTGGTGGTGCTCAGCCTGCTGATCGGCGGTGCCGTGGTGGCGTGGGACCGCTGACCATCGCCGGCCGGTCCCCGTGTCCGCCGATGGTCTCTAAAGGCCCCACCGGTATCCGGTCCCATGGCATCCGAGCGATCCCTGGATGGAGAGGTTGCGCTGATCACCGGCGGCGGGCGTGGCATCGGTCGCGCCATCGCGCTTGAACTGGCCGACGCCGGCGCGGATGTCGCCGTGGCCTCCCGGACGCGTTCGGAGATCGAGTCGGTGGCCAAGGAGGCCGCCGACCAAGGGGTCGACACCCTGGCCGTGGAGACCGACCTATCCAAGAAGGCCACCCCCCAGCGCCTGGTCGACGCCGTGGTCGACAACCTGGGCGGGCTGGACATCCTGGTCAACAACGCTGGGGTCCCGGCCCCGTGGAAGCGGGCCGAGGAGCTCACCGAAGACCAGTGGCGAACGATCCTCCAGGTGAACGTCCAGGCGCCGTTCTTCCTGGCCCAGGCGGCCTTCGAGCCTCTCAAGCAGACCCCTGGCACGATCCTCAACGTCGTCTCCGTGGCCGGCCTTGAGGCCACCGAGCGCATGATGCCCTACTCGGTCAGCAAGGCAGGCCTGATCCAGATGACCCGGGACCTGGCTCAGGAGTGGGGCCAGCATGGTATCCGGGTCAACGCCCTGGCTCCAGGGTGGACCCAGACCGAGATGACCGCCGGCCTGCGCGGCAACGAGGAGATCTACGAGAGCCTCAAGCAGACGATCCCGCTGGGCCGCTTCGGCGAGCCCGAGGAGATCGGTCCCATGGCACGCTTCCTTGCCAGCCCCGAAGCCAGCTACGTCACCGGGCACGTCTTCCCCGTGGACGGCGGCGAGAGCATCTGAAGCTGAGCCCGGCAGGCCCGCTGGGATCCGGGGCTCGCCCATCGCGGATCGTTCGACCATCAGGCGAACCGTATCAGCCAACCGGTAAGCTCCAGGCTTGACAGAGTCATGGGTATGGGTTCCATCGGTGGCTCCCACCCGTCCGGTCGCTCCGACGGGCAGTGGCTCATCTGGGCCGTGGACCCCGGGATCCTGGACGCTCGGCTGGTCCAGTCCTTCGATGCTCACCGTCCGGCGCTGGCTGCCTTGATCGAGCTGCAGGCAAGCCCAGCCTGGTCCGACCATCGCTTGGTCCTGACCTCCCGCCCCACCGCAGGCCAGGCACGGCTACCGGTCCAACGGGTCGACGACGCCCTGGCTTGGGCCTCTTGCCTGGTCGAGTGCGCCGACGGTCGTCGCCACGTCCGGGCCTGAACCTTCTTGAGCCCCGCCCGGCTTCCCCGGCTCCCTTGGCCCTGCTCTCCGACGCCTTGGCCGACCACCTGTGGTCCCTAGCCAGACCAACCTTGGATCCGTCTCGGCGACCGCCGCGGCCTCTCCTGCTCCAGCTGGCCGGCGTCCCGTTGGTCGGCAAGTCCACCCTGGCCCGGCACCTGCGCGACAGGGTCGAGGGCACCCTCCTGCATATCGAGAACGACGTGATCCGCCTCCGCGTCGCCCACGCGATGGGCCGGGACGAGCCGGCCTACGATGGGGACGAGAACCTGGCGACCTACGCCACCGCCCGGGGTTTGGCCCACCGTGCCCTTGCCTGGGGCAGCCACGTCGTCCACGATGCCACCAACCTCACCGAAGGGGATCGCAGCGGTGGTTACCACGTCGCGGATCTGGCTGGCCGGTCCTGTTGCGTGGCCTTCGTCACCGCCCCGCAAGAGATCCTGGCCGACCGCGCCCGCTCGCTCTCCCCTAGCCGGCAGCGGGCCTTCGAGACGCTGGGCCACCGCCAACCCGATCCCGGAGCGTGCCTGCGACCGAGCATCGAGCTGGATGGGACCCAGGCTCCTGGGGCCAACGTCGACCGTCTCCTCCGGGCTCCGGCGCTCGCCGTCGCCTATCGCCGGGACTAGATCGACCAGCCACCGCCAGGCCGGGGCCGCATCCCCGGCCTCCCCCTCTCTTCCTATCTTACTCTCGGGTCTTCCAGCGCCTTGACCCCTCAGCTGGGGCCCCACAACGCTCATAACCCGCCCAGCCTACTCCGG
>CAZBKU010000097.1:0-5108 GCA_964492585.1 uncultured Thermoplasmatales archaeon
CAGCTTCCCCCCGTCGGTGGGCTCGGGCGTCTTGGGGGCCACGCCGGTGCCCCCCGGGTCGGTGTCGGTCACGGCAGGGGAGGCCTCCTCGAGGAGCACCACGAACCGGTACCCCATCCGGGGATGGTAGTCGAAGGCGACCCCGTCCAGATCCAGCTCGTTCATCGCCTCGACCAGGTCGACGGCCTCGGCCTGATCCTGGTCGGTCTTGAACCGGCCGGCGCGGCGATCCTCGATGCGGCCCTGGTCGTCGAGGGTGACGAAGTTGCCCCGGACGGCCACCAGGCCATCGCGAGGCTCGATCCCCAGACCCAAGGCCTCGATGCAGCCCCGGCTGGGAGCCTGGGCGGCCGGATCCAAGGGATCGTAGTCGAACAACCCCAGGTGGCCGGTGCCGCTACCGGGCACGATCCCGGGAGCCAGAGGGTCGATCTGGCCGGTCTCCCCGCCGCTGGCCAAGGCGTCGAGGGTCGGGGTGGCCGCAGCCTGGAGCGGCGTGGCACCGTCGAGGTCAGGGTGGGGACGGTCGCCGACACCATCCAGGATGATGGCCAGGATGTCGCGTTCGGGCATGGAGGTCGACAACGGGTCAGGTCAGATAAGGGCGACGGGCCGCCGGTCCACCAGGGGAGGTGCCGGTTCACCAAGGGACGAGCAGGAGCCATCCGGCCACGAACAAGCTGCCGCCCAGGATGCCCAGGAGGTTGACCTCCTCCTTGGTCAGGACACCGTTGACCTCCAGGGTTGCGCCCAAGAGGGAGTCGACCTGGCAGCCGAAGAAGCCGGCGACCGTGGCGGCCACGAGGTTGGCCAGGCGGAACTCGGCCCAGGCAGGGGATAAGCCGGCGCTGAAGCTCAACGAGCCCAGCAGGATGATGCCCAGCCCGCTCAGGACGAAGGAGCCCAGGAACGCCGCGGCCTGACCAGCCAGAGAGACCCCGCCGTCGGTGCCAGGCGGGACCGGTTTGAGGGTCGTGATCAACAGGACGCTTTCAGAGAGACCACCGAACTCGCTGGCGAAGGTGTCGGCGGCCGCGGCGGCCACGGCGCCGATGAACAGCAAGCTGGCCGCTCCAGGGCCCAGGAGCTGGTCGATGGGACCGTGGAAGATGGCGATCGCCACCGGGACCAGGCCGTTTGCTAGCACGTTGCGGGTCCGGCGCACGCCGCCGCGGGCCTCCTCGGTGCCTCTGGCGGCCTTCCGTTTGTACTGGGCCCGGGTGGCGATCCCGGCGAAGACGAGCAGGCTCATCAACAGGATGAGCCAGAGGATGTTGGTCGTGATGATCAGGGTGGTCCCGACCAGGAACGCGGAGAACGCGCCGCTGGCGTTGAGAAGACGCTGACGGTTGGCCGCCACGGCCAAGGCCGCGACGACCAGTACCTCCAGGGCGGCGACCGGACTCTCGAGAGGGTTGACAGCCATGGCCCTACTGCCCTGGTGGGGGCAACCTCGGGGATGCTAAAGCTCTACTTCTCCTCGTCCTCGTCGTCCTCTTCGGCCTCAGTGGGCTCCTCGGGGGACGCCGCCTCGGCAGAAGCCTCCTCCTCAGCATCCTCAGCCTCGGGGGCCTCGTCCGCGTCGACCTCCTCGGTCTCAGCGGGCTCCTCAGGGATCTCCTCGTCGGCTTCCTCGGCGCCTTCGAGGTCCTCCTCGTCGGAGGCCTCCTCGTCAGTCTCGGAAGCGTCGTCCTCGCCGGTCTCTGCGACCTCGTCGTCCTCGGGTTCCTCAGAGACCTCCTCGTCCTCGCCTTCCCCTTCGGGCGGCGCGAAGACATCGAGGAGCTCGACGGCGTCCTGCGGCTCGGAGAGCAGCTCGCTTTTCCGGATCTCCACGCGCTTGAGCGGCATGATCAGCCGGCACTCGTCGTAGATCTCCTTGGCGATGTTGCCCTGGACGAGCTCCTTGACCATCCCGCTGTAGGACTGCTTGGAGCGCTTCTCGATGACGTCCCGAGCGATCTTGCGGATCGCGGTCCCCTGGGAGGCCTGCACCCGCCGCTCGGTGACGACCATGGGCTTGAGCCGGACGGTGAACCCGTCGGCCGTGGTGGTGTCGACGGTGTCGTCGATCTTGGAGTGACCCCGGCGGATCAGCCGGCGCACGTAATCGCTGGTCAGGTCGTGACCGTCGAACGTGGTGACGGCGTCGGTCCCGCGGACGCCCCGGATCTTGAAGTTGCACTTGACGTGCTGCTTCGAGAAGTCCCCGGTCACGTCCTGGAGCGTCGCTTCGGCGATCCGACCTTCGAGCTTCTCCGGCTCGTCGGCCAGCGTCTCACCGATCTCGGCTTCGTTGAAGACACCAGGCGCCCGGATCGTGTACCACTGTTTGGAGCGCCACTTGTCCTTCACTTTTCGCGCGGCAAGGCGCGCAGATCGCTTCTTGGCCATGGTGGTCACCCTGGAGTTGCGCGGCCATTGAGCCCATGGTATTTTAAAGCGACCCCAGAGGGTGCCTGCGGCCCATGGAGGGTATGAGACCCCAGACCGCCCCGGCAGACGGCCCGCCCAGCGACTCCATCCCGGGGCCCCACTGCTCACCCCCCCTTCCGGCCGTGGCTGGGGCCTGTCCTCCCAGAGGGGAAACCCTGATACCCACGCCACGTGGTACCCGGGCCGGTGAGGCTGTTGCGAGGCACAGGTGCGACGATCCTGCTCACGCTTGTCATGGTGACCGTCCCCTTGGCAGGGATCCCGGGCACGGCCGAGGTCGTCCCCGAGGACACCGAACCGGTGCTCCTCTCCAAGCCCCTAGATCGGGGCGGGGTCACCTGGCTCGAGGACGACGCCACGAGCGCTACCCCGTCGGTGAAGACCGTCGACGGTGACCCGTCCGACTGGGTCGGCCAGGCCAGCCGCCTGGGTGGGACCACGGTCCTCGACCAGGGTGAGCTCATCTACCAGGACCTCCTCTTCGACGACTTCGGCGCCGACGACGGCAAGGACGCCGACCGCAACCAGGATCTGGCACCGGTCTACGACGCCGAACCCAGGACCCAGCGCACCGAGGCCCTGACCCAGGCGGCCGGCGAGCAGTTCGGCGCCGACGACCAGGATCCCACCGACGGGTACCTCACGGGCCCGGCCAACTACGGTGATGCCGTCTACCCCGACGGGACCGAGGGCCAGGCCGATCTTGTCGAGCTGCGTCTGGCCGCCGACGAGGAGAACCTGTACCTCCTGGCCCGTCTGGCGGCCATGGCCGACGAGCAGGTCCCCGTCCTCTACCTCCTGGCCGACACGCACCCCAACACCCAGCCAGACCCGCCCCAGATCCGCGCCACGTGCATGGGAGGCCTGGCCACGGAGAGCGGCGACCGGCTGATCGGGCTGAGCCAGGACCTGGTCTCCCAGGACGTCATCGTCGAGCACGGGACCCTGTGCGACCAGGAAGCGACAGGCATCGAGGTCGCCGTCGAGGCCGACGGGAGGACCAACACCCTCGAGGCCAGCATCCCTCGCGACCTGATCGAAGCAGAGGAGGGGGAGCCAGGCCTGGCTGCCGCCGTGGCGGTGCGCAGCCCCGACGATACGTACCCCTGGGATCAGCGGCCCATGAACGCGGCCTTCCGTGAGGAACCCACGGTCTCCAACTGGTTCGACAAGGCTCAGGCCATGGCCCTCCACGAGCGGACCCTGGACCCGTTCTTCCGGGAGGTCGATCTCGACGAGCTGGCAAGCGGCACGACGGTCCCCTGGCAGCCCACACCGGGCTACCACTCACGGATCTTCCTCTCCGACCCAGCGATCTCTGAGGAGACCCTGGAGCAAGGCCCCAAGGAGACCACCTGGCAGCACTACGGTCTCTACCTACCCGACGCACCGACACCCGAGGATGGCTACCCCATGACGATGTGGCTCCACTGGCGAGGCGGTACGGCCCACCAGGCCGCCGCCTGGACGCCCCGCGTCATCGAGCAGCTCGGCGAGGAGCGTGACCCCGCCAACATCGTCATCTCCCCCCGGGGCCGAGGAACCTCGACCTGGTACACCGGTGCGGGCCACGTCGACGTCCTCGAGGCCTGGGACGACGTCCACGACCTCCTCGACATCGACGAGGACCGGCGCTACGTGTCCGGGTACTCCATGGGGGGCTACGGTTCCTACCTGTTCGGCCTGCTCTACCCGGACAAGTTCGCTGGCGCCTACCCCATCAGCGGTGCCATGACCCAGGGGTTGTGGCTCGGCGTCGACGATCAAGGCCGCGACACCCAGGAGGCCAACGGCGGCGATGCCGACGTCCAGAACACCTACCGCCTGATCGAGAACGCGCGCAACGTGCCCTACGTCATCCACCACGGCACCGACGACGAGCTCGTGCCGGTCACCGGGGTGGAGCGCGTGGCCGCCAGGTTCGCAGAACTGGGCTACCAGCACCGCTTCTACCGGTTCCTGGGCTACGAGCACTACACCCAGGCCGTGGTCGACGAGTGGAAAGAGGGCGCCAGGTACCTCGACACGCAGACCCGCGACGAGGATCCCGCCCGCGTCGTCTACAAGCGCATCCCGGCCCTCGAGCACGAGATCGAGACCCAGGGTGCCCGCGGGGCTGACATCGATCTCGACACCGACGGGGCCTACTGGCTCACCGACCTCCAGCCTCGGACCACCGACCTGGAGGACCCCAACATCCACGCGATGGCCGATGTGACAAGCCTTGCCCACCCGGAGGCCCATCTGAACCGGCCCGAGGCCGGCGCGGCGGCACCCGGGCACAGCACCCCCTACGTCATGGACGGGCTGGCCTGGACCAGCCTGGCCTGCATCCCCGAGGCCCCGTGTCCGGCCCTATCGACCACGGAGAACGCCGTCGAGGCGACCGTGACCAACGCGGCCCAGGTCGACGTCGACGCTGAACGGATGGCCATCGACACCACCGATGCGACCTTCGAGCTCCACCTGGAGACCGACGGTGCCATCACCTTCCGGGTGCTGGGCGACTGGTCGTGCTCCGGGGGTCAGGTCAGCCTCTTCAAGCAGGGTGCGCCAGCGACGTTCCACGCCAGCGAGGAGGCCCTGGTCCTGGAGACTCAGGGTGCCGGGACGTACATCGCGACGATCTGTTGATCCCCAAGGCACCCTCGCCTCGATCCGGACCGACGAGC
>CAZBKU010000097.1:5118-8968 GCA_964492585.1 uncultured Thermoplasmatales archaeon
AACCGCCTAAGACCGTCGGTACTGCCAAGCGAGCTGATCGCATGGCCGGGTTCTGGAACGAGTTCAAGGAGTTCGCCGTCGAGGGCAGCGTGGTCGACATGGCCGTCGGCATCATCCTCGGAGCCGCCTTCGGGACCATCGTCCAGAGCCTGGTGGAGGACGTCATCATGCCGCCGATCGGCATGCTCACCGCTGGCGTCGACGTCGCTGAGCTCCACTGGGTCCTCCAGGAGGGCAACCCGGCGGGCCCCTACTCCACCGTGGCCGCGGCCAAGGCTGCCGGGGCGATCACGATCAACTACGGGACGTTCATCAACAGCATCATCGCGTTCCTGATCGTGGCCCTGGTGCTCTTCCTGGTCGTCCGCCAGGTCAACCGGATGCGCCGGGAGTCTGAGGACCCGAAGGCCGACGATCCGACCCCGTCATCGAAGACCTGCCCGTGGTGCGCGTCCTCGATCCCGGTCAAGGCCCGCCGGTGCCCCCAGTGCACCAGCGAGCTGGACGACATGCTTGCGTAGCGGATCGTGGGATCGGTAGACCCCCGGCCGGCTACACCCTTCTCCATAGCGGTGGCCCGGGCCCGCCGGGGGTCCAACCTCTTGGTTGACAACGCTCAAGAACCATCTGGTCTGTCCGGGGGTGGAGGCAGTCGCGTGCCTGTGGGGAGGCCCGTGCTGTCGGTATAGGGGGACCGAACGCGTCGCTCTAGCCGTTGGCATCTCCTCTTCCACAGCTCCGACGCCTGCTCCGATCAAGGAGGACAAGAGCATGGAACCCAAGGGAGACGAGATGGGAGGAACACGACGCTTCGATGAACGAGGACGGACGATCGCCGCCTTCTTGGCGCTGACCATGGTGCTAGGTACCGTCGCCCTGACCGGGGCGCCGGCCGCCGCCGACGGCACGGTCACGCCCGGGGACTGGGACGGCGAGGACGGCGCATCCGCCCAGGGTGAGTCCTGGACGCTGACCGGGTTGGCCATACCGATCGAGGATCCCGATCTCGACCGCGCGGGGATGGATCGGGCCGACGAGGTCGTCCCAGCACCGGTGGACGAACTCGAGCTCGACGCCACCCTGGACGCCTCGACCCTGCAGGCAAGCGCACCACAGAGCGGTGCCGTCCTCCTGGTCTGCCCCGAGGGGCCGCCGGTGTGCCACTCCAGCAGCATCCAGGCCGCCATCGACTTCGCCATCCCCGGTGACACGGTCTGCGTGCTCGAGGGTACCTACTCCGAGGACGCCGACGGCGATGGGATCGGTGACCCCCTGAAGCTGAACACGGCCGAGCTGCGCGTGGTCAGCGAGAAGACTTGCTTGGAGGACCGGGACGGTGACGTCATCTACGATCCCGATGGCGCATCCGTCGGCGTCCAGGTCCAGGCTGGCTTGGGCAACGTCACCTTCGCCGGCTTCAACGTCACATCGAACTGGATCGCCGCCGGTATCGGCCAGGGCCTCTCGGCCAAGGAAGGCACCTCCTTCCATGTCCGCATGAACGTGGTCAACGCGCCGGCCGACACCGACCAGCATGGCAACGCCATCCAGGTCACCGGCAACGGGTCCACGGTCGAGGACAACGTGGTCTCCGTGCCCCACCAGGTCAGCCCCGACTGGATCGGCACCGGGATCCTGGCCTTCGCCGCAAGCGACGTCCTCATCGAGAACAACCAGGTCGCCGGCGGGCCCCAGGATGCTTGCATCGCCGTGGCCGGCGACATGTTCGGCTTCCCGGCCGTCGAGGGGGCCGAGGTCCTCGGCAACGGGGCCGACGGCTGCAACGTCGGGATCCTGGTCCAAGGCGGTGTCCACAACACCACCGCCCAGAACAACCTGATCGACGGTCACACCATCGGCTTGGCCACCCAGGCCATCGACATCGATGGGATCGGTCAGGCCGGTACCTCGGGGACGGTGGTGACCGACAACGAGTTCCGCGACAACGGGTTCCACGTCTGCGACTTCTGGCGTGACAGCGAGGCCCGCGACCTGGATCTCTCCCAGGTGTACGACGACAACCTGTTCGACAACGTCGTGCTCGTGGAGAACCCGGAGGTCGGGACCCTGGACGACGATGACACCGACTGCCTGTTCTCCACCATCGACGATGGTCTGGCCGCGGCGGACCCCGGCGCCAAGGTCACCGCCAGGGCCGACTTCGGCGATCCCTTCGAGGAGGACGTCGTGATCGACCTGGACGGGATCACGCTGCAAGCCGAGGGCGACGATGTCACGCTGCTCGGCGTGGCCACCCACAGCCAGGCCACCGTGATCAGCGTGCAGGCAGACGGTGTCACCGTCGACGGTTTCGATACCGGGGCCGCCGGCGGGTTCGCCCTTCGGATCGCCTCCGGTGTCTCCGGGGTCACCGTGGCCAACAACATCCTGGCCAACGACGGGAACCTGGTGGACACCGGGGATGGTGTCAGCGACCTGGTGTTCGAGGGGAACACCTTCGACACGGCCGCCGGCGACAGTCTGGCCCGGCACCTGTACGTCAACGGGGACGTGAGCCTCTCCGACGCGTCCACCGGCGTTGAGGTGGTCGGGAACACGTTCACGGGGTCCATCGGGCCCGGTGTCTCGGTGGGCCTCGAGGCCAGCGACTGCCTCGTGGAGGACAACACCTGGACCCCTGCGTTCTCCATGGACTACGCGGCTGTCGAGCTGTGGAAGGACGGATGTACGGTGGCGGGGAACGAGATCCGCGGAGCCAGCGGAGGCGCCGGCCTGATCGTGAACGCCGACACCATCCTCGACCCAGGCAACCTCTTCGAGAACAACGAGGTCGGGCTGCTCGTGAAGGCCGGTGCGGTGGAGGTCCAGGACAACACCTTCCAGAACAACGGGATCGGCCTCAACTTCACAGAGGCCTCCGACGCCGCCGGCAGCCAGGTGACGGACAGCCAGATCGATGGCAACGACGTGGGCTTGGTCAACAACGCCGAGGGGACGTTGGATGCGGCCGAGAACTGGTGGGGAGCCATCACCGGCCCCGAACCCATCGGCGCCGCGCTGGACGGCGAGGTCAGCGTGCTGGGCGTCCACAAGGTCGAGTTCGACCTCGAGGAGGGCGTCATCGGGCCCCTAGGGGACACCGTCGAGGGTGAGGTCGACTACCACCCCTGGTGCCGCACGCCGGACTGCCAGTTCTCCGAGCTGTTCCCCGGCACCGATCCCCTGCCGGACGTCTGAACCGGTGACCTGATCGCGACCGATCACCGGGACGGCCGTCGGGCGTAACACGGCCCGGCGGTCCATTCTCCTTCTTCTATCTCCTCGATGACATAGACGTGGTGCTGCTGGTCCTGGGGGAGGTCCTATGGGCTCAGGCTAACGTCATCGCCCGGATGCGCCGGATCCGCACGACCCCGGGCGATGGGATCGGGCTCGTGCTCTCAGGCCCATCGGGTGGTCACGTCATCGACCGGATGCGTGTGGTCCGAGGTCGCGGGTGGTGGTGTCGCGACCTCGGGATCTGTACGAACCCTTTGAGCGGTTGGTGAGGTTCGTACGCTCTCGCGCATCCGGTGGTCACGTCATCGACCGGATGCGCCTGATCCGCTCGTTCAAGGGCGGATGCGTGCTGAAGAGGTTGGTGCTGTCGAGGTTCCGCTTGAAGGGGTTGCCCAGGTAGAGGCTGGCCACGGTCTTGGAGCCCTTGGGGTCGTCGGGCATGTCGTCCCGGAGCTTCTCCAGGGCCTGGGCCAGGCCCTCGTTGTTCCGCGTCAAGCGCACGGCCGTGGCGTCGGCCAGGTACTCCCGGTTCCGGCTCATGGCCAGGTAGGTCAACCGGGAGACGATCGGTGCCAGGATCAGGGCCAGCACGCCGACGACGACCAGGATC
>CAZBKU010000097.1:8978-10147 GCA_964492585.1 uncultured Thermoplasmatales archaeon
CAGGATCGCGCCCCCTTTGCCCTTCCGGCCACCGCCCCCGGAGAACCAGAGGCTTCTGAGCAGGATCTCGGACAGCATGGCGATGGCCCCGACCACACCGACGGTGACCGTCTGGAGCAGGATGTCCCGGTTGAGGATGTGGGCGGTCTCGTGGGCGATCACGCCCTCGAGCTCCTCCTGGTCCCACATCTCCAGGCCGCCGGTGGTCACGCAGATGATCGCCTCGTCGAAGTCCTTCCCGGCCGCGAAAGCGTTGGGATCCTTGCTCTCCTGGATGTAGACCTCCGGAGGTTTGGGCATGCCGGCGGCGATCGTCATCTCCTCGACCCGGTGGATCAAGAGCTTCTCCTCGCGGACCTCCCGGTTGGCCGGCCGGGCATCGGCGGCCTGGATGACCGTCTCCACCGACCGGGAGTAGGTGTACCAGATGTACCCACCACCGATGACCACAGCCAGGATGCCGGTGAGGATCGGCGGGTAGCCGAAGGCCCAACCGGCGATGAAGACCACGCCCCACAAGAGGGCGAACATGAACGCGACGATCAGCACCGTCTTGCGCTTGTTGGCGCGGATCTCATCGGCGAACGACAGGGGCTCGACCCCGGTCGCCTGCTGGCTCCTGTCGGGCATGGTCCAGGCTCACGGTGCTCAGGTCAGTCGAAGGAGACCTCGGGGAGGTCGCGATCCTCGTCGGGGATCTCGAGCATCGGCTGCTCGTCCTTGCCCATGGGACCGGCCACGAGCATGCCCGGGAACTGCTCGATCATGTTGTTGAAGCTCAGCACGGCGTCGTTGTACGCCTGGCGCGCGAAGGCCACCTTGTTCTCGGTGTGCGCCAGCTCGTCCTGCAGGGCCAGGAAGTTCTCGTTGGCCTTCAGGTCGGGGTAGTCCTCGGCCACCGCGAACAGGCGACCCAGCGCCTGCTCGAGCATGCCCTCGGCCTGCATGGCGCCCTCCCGGTCGCCCTGGCCCCTGGACTGCTGGAGCTGGGCCCGGGCCCGGGTCACGTTCTCCAGGACCTCCTGCTCGAAGTCCTTGTACCCCTCCACGGTGTTGACCAGGTTGGGGATCAGGTCAGCCCGTCGTTTCAGCTGCACGTCTATCTGGGCCCACGCGTTGTCGATCCGGTTCTCCAGCCGGATGATCTTGTTGAACGTCAGGACCAGCCA
>CAZBKU010000098.1:0-10122 GCA_964492585.1 uncultured Thermoplasmatales archaeon
CGGAAGTGGGATCCATGGATGCCGCCGATGGTGCTGCTGAGGAGGCCCAGGACGGCACCCCGGCACCGGGCCTGGTCGCCCTCTTGGCCCTCCTGGCTGTCGTCGCGGCCTCGACGGCCCGTCGGCGTTAAGTCGAGGACCGAGGTTGGTGGGGTACGTGTCCCCCAAGCAGGCGGGCTGGCGACTGATCCTCCTGACCCTGCCATTCCTGGCCTTCGGGCTCTGGTGGGCCATCGCGCCCCCCGTGACCGACGCCCTGGGTCCAGCCGCTGGGGTCGCTCGGGCCTTGGGTGTGGCCTTGGCCCTGCTCGGCGTGGGCGCGATCGCTTTCGGCATCTTCTTGATCGACCGGGGCGACCAGAGGGTCCTCTGACCCGGCGACCAGAACCGAAGCCATTTCCCCAGCGGCCCGGTTATAGGCCCGATGGCAAGCGTCCTCGTGCTCCACTACCGGGAGGCCCAGACGGGTCGCCAGATCGCCAAGGACCTCAAGGCCGCCGGTCACCGGGTCGCCGAGGCCGTCCCGGAGCATCCCGAGTTCGAGTCCACCCTCGAGGTCGCCGAGCCCGATGTCCTCGTCGTCGAGTGCAGCCAAGGGTGGAACAAGGGCTTGGAGGCCGCCGGCCACATCACCGGGAAGAAGGCCTACCGCGACCTGCCCGTCCTCCTGGTCAACCTCCCCCAGACCGGGGCCGGGTTCAAGCGCATGAAGGTCCCTGAGGCCCTGGAGATCGATCCCGATGGGATCGCTGAGGCCGTGGCCGAGGTGGTCGGGTGACACGCCTGGCCGCCGGTGGGAGGCCGGCCTGATGGGATCGAGCGGTCTCTGGCTGGCCGGCGCCCTGCTGATCGCTTCGGTGGCCGGTTGCGCCGGAGGGTCGGCGCCCGTTGTCGAGCGGACCTTCGAGCTGTCGCCGGGCCAGTTCGCCGAGGTCAACCTCCGGATGACCGAGGGGGACACGATCGAGGTGAGCTTCGCCACCGACGGGCCAGAGATGCGCTGGGACCTCCACCGGCACGGCCAGGGCCAGCAGGTCGAGGTCCTCGATCAGGGCAACGCGACCCAGGGGATGGTCACCTACACCGCCGACCAAGATGGCGTGGTCTCGGCCTTCTGGGAACCCCATGAGGAGACCGAGATCCAGCTTGAGGTCACCATCGCTGGGGAAGCTGAGGTCGTCAGCGTGCTCCCGCGTCAACCCTGACCGGGCAGCCGGCCTTCCTCGCGCAGCTTGCTGATCCTCAAGTGGGCGATGATGGGCATCAACAGGTCGCCCATGCGTCGGCCCTTGGAGGTCAACGAGTACTCCACACGGACCGGGACCTCGGCGTAGGCCTCGCGGTCGACGATGCCTTGGGCCTCGAGCTCCTTCAATCGGCGGGACAGCGTCCGGCTACCGATCCCGGATAGGGCGCGCTTGAGCTCGTTGAACCGCAGGACCTCGTGCATGCGCAGCACGAAGCAGATCTCGATGCTCCAACGCTGGAACAAGGGGCTGAGCACCTCGACGCTGGCTTCGATCTCCCGGTCGAGGCTGCCGTTCTCATCGATCCAGGCCACGACCTCCTCCATCTTCTCCCGGTGGCCCTCGGCAAGCTGGTCCAAGAACCGGTCGAGCTCGGTCACCATCGCCTCGTCGGCGTTTTGGCTGAGGTCCTGTCCCTCGTCGGGGTTGGTGTCATCGCCGACACCTGCCGTTGTGTCATCCACTGGAGACCTTAAGCCGATGTCTCCCTATGAGGGTTTCGTCGTGAAACCAGTGAGCACTGCGACTCCTGGTTTCATCGTGATACCGTCGTGATCCCATGTCCGAAACCGCCCAACCCTCCCCCGACCCGCTTCCGTTCCACAAGGACCCCTGGTGGCACAAGGCCGTCACCCTGACCGGCGTGCTCCTACCCTTCGCCGTGACCATCTACGCGATCGTCATGCTGTGGGGCGGAGCTGTGGGGTGGCTGGAACTGAGCCTGCTCGTCTTCGGGTGGATCTTCACCGGCATGGGCATCAGCGTCGGGTTCCACCGGATGCTCACCCACAAGGCCTTCAAGGCCAAGGCCCCGGTGAGAGCCCTTTGGGTCGGGCTGGGTAGCCTGGCTCTCCAGGGGGCCCCGGCCGACTGGGCAGCCACCCACATCCGCCACCACGCCAAGGCTGACCAGGACGGCGACCCGCACAGCCCGCTGGAGGGGTTCTTCCACGCCCACATGGGCTGGCTGGTCCGCGACCGGTTCGTCCGATCCGGCCCGGTCTACGAGGGCTTGCTCGAGGATCCGGTTGTCGCGTTCATCAACCGGACCTACCACTGGTGGATGCTGGCCAGCTTCGCCATCCCTGCCGCCATCGGCGGGCTTGTCACCATGAGCTGGATCGGTGCCCTCTCGGGGCTGGTCTGGGGCGGTGCCGTCCGCGTGTTCATGGGCCACCACATCACGTGGAGCGTCAACAGCATCAGCCACATGTTCGGCACCCGGCCCTACGAGACCACCGACGAGGCCCGCAACAACGTCCTGGTGGCGATCCTCGGGTTCGGCGAAGGATGGCACAACAACCATCATGCCTTCCCCAAGGCCGCTTTCCTGGGTCACACCTGGTGGCAGGTCGATCCTGGCAAGTGGGCCATCAAGATCATGGAGAAGCTCGGCTGGGTCTGGGATGTCTGGATGCCCGACGACGAGACCCGCGCCAAGCGGATGGCCGCCTGATCAGTGGTCGTAGGCCTCCTCCAACATCACGTCTGGCTGTGGCCCCACCTCGAACCCCGCGTCGAAGCCCTCCAGCATGAACGCCGCCGTGTAGCCATAGGCCCCCGGCAGGGGATAATGGTGACCGGTCCTCTCGTGGTGGAAGTACCCCTGGCCTTCGGCACCGTAGTGGGTCCCGCCGCTGGTCCGTAGATCCAACGCGATCGGGGTGTAGGTCCCGTCGACGTTCTCGGGTTGAGACCAGAGACGCAGGTGGGGGACGTGGTTCTCGCCGAGCTCCTTCTTGTCGAAGATGGACAGGTAGTTCCCGTTGTGGTCGGTGCTCATGAACACCTCGACGCCCTCATCGGCGAGCTGGTTGACCGAGCCCTCGGCCCACATCATGTCGAACCCGGCTGCCTGGAACGTCTCGTAGATCGCCTGGTTGTTCGTGGCCAGGACCGTGGCCAGGTAGGTGTTGTCCGCCGCCGACGGCGCGAAGCTCGGTGCCTCGACCTTGGGGCCCACGAACCCGAGGATCACATCCTCCAGCGCCTGACCGTCCAG
The DNA here is from genome assembly GCA_964492585.1 of uncultured Thermoplasmatales archaeon. Classification (GTDB taxonomy): domain Archaea; phylum Thermoplasmatota; class SW-10-69-26; order SW-10-69-26; family SW-10-69-26; genus CAYXGD01. The sequence continues at coordinate 3,250 of CAZBKU010000098.1, forward strand.
GGTCCAGGCATCGCAGAGGATCGTGGCGTGGTAGTGGCCCCAGGTCTCGCCGTCCTCGGGCACCGGATGCGTCGGGTCCGGGACCTGGGAGTAGACGAGCTGCCGGCCCACGTCCTCCAGGACGTCGGCGACCTGCCAGGGGTCGGGCACCTGGTCGGAGAGCTGCCAGGCCCCGGCGACATCACGGGGATGCACGCTGTGGCCGCCGGCCATGGTGCACCCCTCGGCGCTGAGGTCCGAGGGCGCCGACACGTCCTCGGAGGTCGTCGTGCTGGCCTCGGTCAAAGGCTGTTCGCTGCCGGTGTCATCGCTATCGCTCAAGCATCCCGCGAGCCCTGAGAGAAGGAGCAACACGCACGTGATCCAAGCCAACCGTTCCATGGGCTTGCATCGCATCTCGTGACCTAAGCCCTTCTGCCGAGGTTGTTGAACCGTCCAGGTGGCCAGGGCAGCCAAGGAGCTCACGGGCGCCGCGGACGCCTCCCTTGGATCGGTGTCAGGCCGTGTACTGGTTGGCGTAGTGCGCGGTCAGCAAACTGGCGACCACCAGGCCGGCCAACACGAGGATCCAGGTGGGGAGGGCGATGTCGACCAACCGGAGCCCTACCCATAGGGCAACGGTGGCCGCGGTCAGGATGTAGGCCCATTCCTTCTTGCCTGCCATGAAGCCCCTATGGTCCTCAGGGTACTTGGCTTACATGCTAGGATGTCGCACGTCATGAGGGACTATGGTCCAGACAGACTGGCCAGGGGACCGGGGCTGGTCGCCTCAGGCTGGCCGCCAGATCTGCCAGTGTCCGATCTCCCGGGTCGGCTCGTAGTTCCTCTCCAGGGCCCCCCAGGCCTCCACGGGCCACCGGCAACCGGGATCACAGTAGACCCGCTCCTCGAACGTCTCCGTGACCACCAGGGTGTAGCGGCGTTCCTCCAGCGAGGCCACCAAGCCCGCGTCATCCCAACGATCGACCTGATCGAGGTCCCGGAACGTCCTGGGTTCCAGGACGACCGGATGACCGGCCTGTACCGCGGCCCCGGCGTTCTCCGACAGGACGGGCCCCTGGTTGGCCGCCAGGAAAGCCACGAGCCGAGCGTCACCCTCCTGGTCCTCCAGCGCGGTCACGGCCGCGGCGGTGGCCGGGCTCACCCCGGTGATCACCAGTTGGGCAGCCAACGCGACGGCCAGGATCCCGCGGACGTTGCCCGAGGGGTCCCATGCGCGGACCGGCTCTCGTCGAGCCAGCCAAGCGATCCCGTGAGACACTAGCAGGCCGACCACGAACAACAGCTCCAGGAAGTGGTTGTACGTCGCCCCGGCCTTGCCGGCCGTCCAGGTGACCAGCGTCGCCGTGACCAGCCACAACGACAGAGCGCGAGCCTCCAGGCCCTGGCTTCGCCAGATCTCCCAGGCGCCCAGGCCACCGAGCACCAGCAAGGGGATGTGGGCCAGGACCATGAGCCCGGCGCGCTCCAGGTAGGCCAGGACCAGGTGGTTGCCTCGGTTGGCGACGACGACGTTCTGCCAGAACAGCCCGTCGGTCCAGGCCTGCAGCGTCACGACGGCCACGACCCCGGCCAGGGCCACCCCTAAGCCGATCGCGGCCGCGTGGCGCCACCGACCGGCCACCGCCAAAGCCACCAACAGGGCTGCAGGAGCAGCCACCAGCGTCTGCCGAGTGCCCAACGCCAAGACGAAGCCCGCCAGGGCGACACCGACGGCCAGCCGCGGTCGCCGGTCCTCGAGATGCAGGTAGCCCAAGAGGCCTGCGCCAGCCAGGAGGATCGCTGCCAGATCCATGCGGACCAGAACACCCCGACGAAGCACGTAGGACGAGGCCAGCCAGAGCCCCACGAGCGCCACGGCGATCGGCCATCGGCTTCCCTGGCGCCTGTGCCACGCGTAGGCCAGCCCGGCAAGACCAGCCACGCTGGCCAGGGTGAGCATGCGACCGAACGCGAACCCGGCCCCGAAGGTCTGGACACCGACGGCCAGGAGCAGCGGGTAGAGCGGCGGGAAGTTGTCGGCCACCCATGGGGCTTGGGTGATGTCCCGGTAGAACGGGCCACCGTCGGCCAGCCGGGCGGCCTGGTCCAACATGTACCCCTCGATGTACGAGGTCTGGTACGGGTAGAGGACGGTGGCGATGCTCAAGGCCGTGAGGAACAGAGCCGCCACGAGGGCCAAGGCCGTCAAACCTCGGTCTCACCGTTCCCCCGCCCCGTCGCGATCGGGGCGCATCGCAGGCGCATCCGACGACCTACAGACCAGGGTATCGGTCCGTCGGTCGAAACGTTCGGGCCACGTCGGTCCACGATACCGTCCTGGTCGTCGACCCTCGACCAGGACGACCTGTTGAAGTACCCGGCCCGGGCTCATGATCCATGGCCGAGCCGGAGAACCCTGCGTTCGTCAACCTCCGAGAGCTGGGGACCCTGGCACAGGGCAACGTCCCAGAACAGGCCTACGACTACATCCGCGGTGGATCCGGCGACGAGCGCACCCTGGAAGGCAACGCCTCAGCCTACCAGGCCTGGCGGCTGGTGCACCGGGCCCTGGTCGACGTCTCGTCAAGGACGACGGAGACCACCGTGCTGGGCCGATCGGTCGATCTGCCGGTCCTCGTGGCGCCCACGGCGTTCCACAAGCTTGTCCATCCTCAGGGAGAGACGGCCACAGCCCAGGGCGCCGACCGGGCGGGCACGCTGATGGTCGCCAGCACCTTGTCGACCACGCCCCTGGAAGAGATCGCTCAGGCCTCCGGCGGCCCCATGTGGTTCCAGCTCTACATCTACGAGGACCGGGAGCTGACCCGGTCGCTGGTCCAGCGAGCTGAGGCCGCCGGCTACGAGGCCCTGGTCGTGACCGTCGACTCGCCCGTCTGGGGCAAACGGGAGCGCGACATCCGCAACGGGTTCTCCCTCCCCGACGATCTGGGTCTTGCCAACTTCCCGGACCTCGACCAGGAGAACTTGCCCAGGCCGCCCGGTGGCGGGAACGCCCTGGCCGCCTACGTCGAACAGCAACTTGACCCATCGCTGACCTGGGAGGACATCGCCTGGCTCCAGGATCTCACCGACCTACCGGTCGTGGTCAAGGGCATCGTGGCCCCCGAGGACGCCCGCCTGGCCCACGAGCACGGGTGCGCTGGCGTGGTCGTGTCCAACCACGGCGGGCGCCAGCTCGACGCCGGGATCCCCACCCTCCACGCGCTGCCGGGCGTCGTCGACGCCCTCGACGAGCTCGCAAGCGATGTCGAGGTCTACGTCGACGGTGGGATCCGCCGCGGCACCGACGTCTTGATCGCCCTGTGTCTGGGCGCTCGGGCGGTGCTTGTCGGCCGCCCGGTCCTCTGGGCCCTGGCGGTCGATGGCGCCAAGGGGGTCGCCCGGGCGCTGGGCCTTCTCCAGGATGAGGTGGACAACGCCCTGGCCCTGACCGGGTTGACCTCCCCGGCCCAGGCCTCCCGTGATCAGATTGTCCCGGCCGGTCGTCCATCCTTCACCGTTCCGGGCTGATGGGGACACCTGGCGACCGGACAGGAGAGACATCCAGGTACCCAGCATACGGGCCGGTTCGGCCCAACCGTTTAGCCGCCTGGACCGGATGACCCTCCGGTGGAAACATGACCAAGAAACTTGTCTGCGCTGACGTCGGGTTCGACTGCGGTTACACCGCTGAGGCCCAGACCGAGGAGGCCCTGCTCAAGCTGGTCGCCGAGCACGCCAAGACCGAGCACGGGATGACCAAGATCACCGACGACGTCCGCAGGAAGGTCAAGGAAGAGATCCGCACCGTCTGATCCCACAGGAGCAGGCTGGTCGGGAGGTACTTGACCTATCGCCGGCTACACCGCTGCGTGTCCCACCTGGACGATTTGGACGCCACCCTGGCAGCCTACGAGAAGCAGAAGTGGGCCCAGCTCTCCGACCAGGGGACCGAGGGGTTGCGCCGGGAGCTGGCCGACCTCGAGGGGTTCCTCGAGCAGGCCGACCAGCTCGACTGGGCCAGCGATCGGCTGATCGCCTTCCGGGAGGAGAAAGCCCGGATCTTGCAGGAGATCCTCCACGAGGCCTCCGGGGAGGCGGCCTGACAGCTGGGATCTGGGAAGATCGGAGAGACGCCTGGACGGGACAGGATCGGAGGCCGTCTTCAGGTGCCGGTCTGGGCCGCCGGTTCCTCGGCTCGGGCGGCAGCTTGGGCCTCGGCCTTAGCCTCAGCCTCCTTCTTGTCCTTGATCTTCTTCAGCCGGAAGGTGGTCTCGCGCTCCATCTCCTCCAGCCGGAAGGCGATGAAGTCCCTTGCCTCCTTGAGCTCCGGGATGACCTTGAACTCCAGCGCGTTGACACGCCGCTTGGTCTTCTCGATCTCCTCGAGCATCTTCTTCAGGCCGGTCTCCATCTCGGCGGCCCGGATGATCGCGTCGATCAGGTCCTCGTAGGCATCGACGGCCTGGTCGATGTAGGCCGAGGTGCCCACCATGCCGTACCCGCGGTCGTTGAGGTCGGTGTGCACGGAGGCGGCCTCGATCTGCGGGACGACCACGCCCATGATGTTCTTGGTCGACAGGCCGATCCGGGGAGCATCCTCGAGGCTCAGCGCCGCGCTCTTGACGACGATCTCACCCTCGACGGCCTGGGCGACGGCCAGCTTCTGGGAGGCGACCTTGTGCGCGTCGGCCAGCTCGGCCATGGCATCTTTGGCTTCCTCCAAGAGCTCGAAGAACTCGATGATGAGCCCGTCGCGCTTCATCTTGAGGAGCTTGTGCCCCTTCTCGGAGAGCTTGATGCGGCGCTTGAGCTCGATGAGCTCCATGCGCGTCGGTTTGACCTCATCCTTGACCGCCATGGGTGATCACCTCAGCTTCAGGCCTCGACGGGTTCGGCCTCGGCCTCCCCCTTCTCGGAGGGTACCGTCTCCTTCCCGTCGCCGCCTTCGTAGTACTGGTCGATGAGCTCCTGGTCGATCCGGGTAAGCTCCTCTTCAGGCAGCCGGTTCAACAGGTCCCAGGCCAGGTCCAGGGTCTCCTCGATCGAGCGATCGTCGTCGCGGCCTTGCCGGACGAACCGATCCTCGAAGGCGTCGGCGAACTTGAGCAAGCGGCGGTCCCGGTCGGACAGCGCCTCCTCACCGACGATGTTCACCAGGCCCCGCAGGTCCTTGCCCTCGGCGTACCCGGCGTAGCACTGGTCCGAGACCCCCTTGTGGTCCTCGCGGGTCTGCTCCTCACCGATGCCGGCGTTCATCAACCGGGAGAGCGACGGCAGGACGTTGATCGGCGGGTAGACCCCCTTGCGGTGGAGCTCCCGGGCGATCACGATCTGGCCCTCGGTGATGTACCCGGTCAGGTCCGGGATCGGGTGGGTGATGTCGTCACCGGGCATCGTCAGGATCGGCACTTGTGTGACCGAGCCCTCCCGGCCCTTGATCCGTCCGGCCCGCTCGTAGAGCATGGCCAGGTCGGTGTACATGTACCCAGGGTAACCACGCCGGCCGGGGACCTCCTCGCGAGCCGCGCCGATCTGGCGCAAGGCCTCGCAGTAGTTGGTCATGTCCGTCAGGATGACCAGCACGTGGTAATCGTGCTCGTAGGCCAGGTACTCGGCGGCCGTCAGGGCCATCCGGGGCGTGATCAGCCGCTCGATGGCCGGGTCGTCGGCCAGGTTGAGGAACACGACGGCCCGCTCGAGGGCGCCGGTCCGCTCGAACTCGGCCATGAACTGCTGGGCCTCCTCGTTGGTGATGCCCATGGCGCAGAAGACCACCGCGAACTCCTCGCCGCCGCCACGGACCTTGGCCTGACGGGCGATCTGGAGGGCGATCTCGTTGTGCGGGAGACCGCTGGCCGAGAAGATCGGCAGCTTCTGGCCCCGCACGAGCGTGTTCATGCCGTCGATGGTCGAGATCCCGGTCTGGATGAACTCCGACGGGTTGGCGCGAGCCCACGGGTTGATGGCCGCGCCCCCGATGTCCATCCGTTGCTCGGGCACGATCTCGGGCCCGTCGTCCAGCGGCTCACCGCTGCCCGACAGGATCCGGCCCAACAGGTCCTTGTTCACGTTGAGCTTCAGGGTCTCTCCCAGGAACCGGACGCTGGCCTCTCGGTTGACGCCGGCGGTACCCTCGAAGAGCTGGAGCGCCACGATGTCTTCGCTGGTCTCCAGGACCTGACCACGGCGGGTCTCGCCGTCCGGCAGGGTGACCTGGACCAGCTCGTTGTAGCCCACGGGCTCGGTGTTCTTGACGAAGATCAGCGGGCCCGAGATGTCCTCGATCGTCTTGTATTCCTTGGTCATGATCAGGCACCTCCGACGTCGGCGAACTCGTCACGCATCTTCTGTGTGATCTCCTCGTGGAGCTCGTCGAAGTTCTCCTCGTACTTGGCCCGGTTGAGCTCGTTCTTGGCTTGGGTCCCCAGGATCTCGTCCAACGGAGCGCCGGTCTCCAGGGCTTCCTCGGCCAGGTCACGCCAGAGGTCGATGGCCTGGAGGATCTTGTACGTCTTCGAGAGCTCGGAGTAGGTGTCCACCGGGTGGAACGCGTTCTGTTGAAGGAAGGCCTCCCGGTAGAGCCGGGCGACCTCGAGGGTGAGCTGTTGCTCCTCAGGCAGCGCGTCGCTGCCGACGAGCTGGACGATGTCCTGCAGCTCGGACTCCTCTTGGAGGACGTCCATCGTCCGGGAGCGCAGCTCGTCCCAGTCCTCGGCGACCTCGTCCTGGTACCACTCGGAAAGGGTGTCCTCGTAGAGCGAGTAGGAGTCCAGCCAGTTGATGGCCGGGAAGTGCCGCTTCTGGGCGAGCTTGGAGTCCAGGGCCCAGAAGACCTTGACGATGCGCAGCGTGTTCTGGGTGACCGGCTCCGAGAAGTCGCCGCCGGGC
>CAZBKU010000099.1:0-10076 GCA_964492585.1 uncultured Thermoplasmatales archaeon
GGCTCGGCCGAGCTGGATGCCTACCGGGGGCTCATGGAGGCCGAGACCGAGGCCGACGTGCGGCGGGCCCGCGCGGCCACGCGACCGCCCGGGACCGACCACCCCGAGCCGGTGCGCATCGACGCCGAGGTCCTGGCCTACGTCAGAAGCCCAGGCGCCAAGCAGGCCTTCTCCTCGGCCCTGACGGAGAGCGCCAAAGCCCGGCGGCTTGGCCCCCTGCTCGACCGGATCGATCCGGCACCGCTGTTCGTCTGGGGCGACCAGGACCCGATCATCCCGCTGGACATCTGCCGCCCCGAGCTGGCAGAGCTCGAGAGACGCGGCAGGCTCGACCTGGCCGTGTTCGACGGTTGCGGGCATAGCCCGCAGGCCCAGCGGCCCGACGCGTTCGCGCGGCTGGTGGCCTCGTGGACCTCGCGGTAGCTCGAGACGCTAGCCTCGTCGCCGCCCTTCCCGCAACGCCTTTGCCTCCCTTGCCGGATGCCGCGCCGGTGAGGACCATGCTTGCCCGCATCGCCGCCCTGACCCTCGCGCTCAGCCTCGTGGCCCTGGTCCTCCCCGGCCCGGCCAGCCCCGTCGGCGAGGCCTCGGCCACCTGCGTGGAGGACCCCACCGGGGAGTGCCTGCCCGTCTGCGAGGCCGCCGCTGTCTACGAGGAGGTCCGGCAGTCCACCTACGTGACCGAGAAGCTGCTACCGAAGCTCTACTGCCTGATGTAGGCCACACCTAGCGCTACCGGCCCACGACCGAGTCCCCCGCCGACCCCCGTCCCCCGTCCTCCCCTCGCGGGAACAGGCCCGAAACCCGCGAGCTTAAGACCCTGCTCCAGCCGACCCTCATCATATGCCCAGCGAGGAGCTTGAGGATGCGATCACCCACCCGATCCAACTGTCGGGCCACACGGAGCGCCCAGCCTCCGTGAGCTACGGGTCGGTGACGGTGGCGGACACGCTGGTCGTCCAGGAGGAGGACGGCGTGCGGACCACGATCCCGCTCAGCCAGGTGACCAGTCTCAAGAAGGTGACCGTCCGCGAGGACTGGCCTGGGATCGTGGGGCTCATCCTCGGTGTCGTGGCCACGTTTGCCTGGTTCGAGTTCGGGAGAACTTCGGATACTGCCATGGCGGTGATCTCGGGAGCGCTCGCGATGATAGCTCTCGGGTTGTTGATCGGGTGGTGGATGAACGAGCGGTCCAGCCTCGTGATCAAGAGTCCAACCGATGAGAGCTACGTCCCGGCCGGTGGCAAAGCCGGGTACGAGGCCGGGCGGTTGATGGCCGACATAGAGGAGCCGGTTTGAAGCGTTAGACCCCCCAAAGCCTCCGATCAACCGTGGCCTCAGACGTATTGACACTCATTCCTACTGACATCCAAAAGCGTCCCTTAATCAGCGGGTCGTTGGTCTCCCGACTAAGACACTTGGCTCGGAATAACCAACCACCTGAGCCTGGTTTGACAGGTCCTCCTTACAGGGCGTCGTAGGCCAACGCAAACCGCGGAGGAAGCAGATGAATCACCTTCCCACCTGCGACCACGGAGTGCGACTGGGAATCATAAGCGTTTAGACGTTCCGACCAACCATTCCAAACAACGGCGTTTCAGGTCACCACGCCCACAAGGAGGGCCACCGGCAATCCAACCAGCGTCGTTAACGCCACCCTCCTGAAAGCCTCCCTGTTCTGATGCCTCCGAGCACCATGACCTAAGGCGAACGTAGCCATTGGGAAGAGCTTAGCCTTCAACCAGTCGAGTCCCCAGCCCACCCCTCCCACGACCATCAGCCCCAAGCCGATTAGGAGCCCCTCCCGCGCATTCTCCTGAGGCGAGTCAGGTGAATGGTCAGGCTCGGCTACCCCTATGGCGAGGAAGAATGCGAAGACGATAGTTGACAAGAGGACACCGATCAAGAGAACGATAAAGAACGGAATTCTTGCGATGACGTTCCACCAGGGCTTGAATCCAGAAACGAAGTCTACCGTCTGGTTCCGAAGGTTGTGAATCTCATCGTCAGGCGCGCTGATATTGTACCTGATATAGTCCCTGTTGAAGAACAGGGTAATCGGATTCCCGTGAACACCAAGACTTGTCATCCGGGAGGTCGGGTTGTTCTGATAGCCCTTGACCTGCGCCTTCGACAGATTACGCTTCCGGATGCCGTCTTGCGTCTCTATGGTGTAGGAGACACGGTCGTTGAACTTCAGGAGGAAGCCATGAACCTGGTCGAGAGCTGCATCATCTATTACGTAGGCCTGCCGGATATTATCGATGGCTTCAGCCATCATGGCTAAAATGGTCTACCGACGCTTTAAGCTACCTGGGGGACCGCGATCAGGTTGACCAACCTACCCGGTTCAGGCCCGCGAGCCAGGCAGGAAGAAATCGACGTAATCGAGGTGGGCGTGACTGTTTTCGATGAACTCCTCTGCCTTCCGGAAATCCCCGCTCACCCATGCGGTCCAGGCAGCTGTCCGGTTCTCCTCTGCATGTCTCAGGGATGTCGCGGGCAACTCATCGAGGATTCGACGGAGAGCTCGCTCGTTCTCCACGCGCGTCTCATTAGCCGCATCCCAGGCTCTGTGGGCCTTTCCCATGTCATCTGTCTGGCTCCGGTTGGACCCGCTTTCAGTCGTGGTGTTAGACGCATTGGCCTTCCTAGTGTCAGGTTGGGTTGTGCGCGAACTGCGGTCTTGCTCCCCCTCCACCGGCCCAGGCTGTAGTACATCCGCCGCCTCATCGGATTCGGTGTCACGGCTATCCAGCCTCGATTGATAGGCCTCGATCTCGGTGTCTAGGACGTGGAGTTCATCGTGGATCCTCTCCGATGGGGATGCTGCCCAGACTGCATCACCAGCCACATAGCCCAGGAGGAGCCCAGCAAATAGCGCAGATGCACCGATCACTGCCGCCCACTCGTACCAAGCATCCCACCGCTTGGTCGAGCCCCCGCTCTGGATGGTGTCTCTCAAGTACCTGTAAACAGTAGAGACGACGACGACGCCAACAAGCGTGCGGACCAGGAGAACGAACCCTCTTGCACCCATCGAGGCTGGCTCTATGGATGAGAATTTGACCTCAAGGACCTCCATCACATCCCACGTCAGTCCTTTGGCGACGATCTCCCACCCGTACGCCGTCCATGTGGACCCTCCCGAGGAGCCGATGAAGGTAAGACCGAAAGTCTTGGTCAAGAGCCGTGCCAGGCTGCCAGATAGGAACGCTAGGACGCCAAGTCCACCAATCAATATGCCTGTTTCGAGGATGGGATTGTCACCGACAACCGATTCAAGGACCGTGCGGCGTCTGCCAGTTGTTTGATCCCTTGGAATCCAGGGCCAGGGAAAATAGAAGACACCTAGCAACCCGATGCCCAGGATAACCAAGATGGAGGTCGCGAGATGCGGATCCACCTTCTCAATCCTGGGGATAATTAGTCGAACGAGGACAAAGGCGCCGATGAACAAACTGCCAACCGTCAAGAGGACGACCCCCACGGTCGTCAGGTACCCGTAAACCCATCTCCAGGTTTGCAAGGTCCAACGCACCAACGAACTCCAGGTCTGCAAGATCCAACGCTTCAGCGAATCCATCGCAAGCCCCCAGCAACCGGGACATGTCTATGGAACCTAAAGCTCTGCTCTGACTGTCAATCGCTCCCCGATTACCCTGTATATATCTACCAAGTGCCAAGTGAACGGTCGAGACTTACTGCCCCTCAGAAGCTGCCGATGGCCGAAGACCAAAACGCCGGTGTGCCGGACGACTGTACGAAGACCCAGCCCGGCCAGCTGAGTAGCCGACGATTGTACGACGAGGTGTGAAGCGTGCCTCCGCTGGCTCAAATCCTGGCTGGGCTGTAAGTCGGCTATTGGTTGTTGTGGTCGGTGCCAGCGGTGCAACTGGCTAAGGGCCGCACCGGCCGGATGGAGCAATTCGCGGTCGATGTGTCGACGGTCCTAGTCTGGTACGGCGGGCTAGTTTACGAATGGCCGCAGAGGAGCTATCCACCCGGGACCGGTTCTTGATCTACTGTCCAGAGAGTCCTCATCGCTTGATCCAATCGAACGCCGGCCCCCGAAGTCCTCTTCAGGAATCGAGCGCCCGACCCGCCAGGCACTGCTCGAGCGCCTCGACGTGATCCTCGCCCCGGTCTTCAGCAAGCGCGCGCAGGTAGCGTTCGTCGAGCTCGTCGGCCTGGGCCTTAGCGATCGCCAGGGCCCGGGTCCACGACCGCTGGTCCCCGGTGTCCACGGCCCAATCGATGTGCTCGAAGAGGGTGTCCTCAGGGCTGCGGAGCACGACGGTCAGGCCGTCGACGTCGAGCTCGACCGTGCGGGTCGGGTCGCCGGCGAACGCCTCGGCGATCACCTCGACAGGGATCGGGACCTCCGGGTGCTTCCAACCCCGCTCCCGGTCGATCGCCTCCTCGGTGGTCTCCCCTCCCGACGGGAGGAAACCCACATCGTGGAGGGCCCGACGCAAGCGCTTGGCGTTCTTGTAGGAGCTGGTACCGAGCGTGACCAGATCGATGTCCAGGCTGGCCTTCCATCGCAGCGGCAGACGTGCTCCGGACTCGACGGTCTCGGCCGCGTAGAAGTCGACGCATGTACCGCCGGTGACCACCGGGGTGAGCCCCTCCTCTCGGGCCACCAGCGTGACCCCTCCGGCCAGCAGCAGCTTGGCATCGAGATCCCGGCGGTCGTCCAGCGCCGCCCGGGCCCTATCGAACGCGTCGGATACCCGTCGTCGATCCACCACGTGATGTCACCTCGTAGGCCCAGCGTCGGTCGTCGGTCTTCTTCACGCGTCCGATCTCCACCCACCGCTCCCAGCGCTCGCCGGCGGCCTCGGCCAACAGGCGCTGCTCCGAGGCATCCCTGAGGACCCCAGGGGCTTGGGAGAGGCGCGCCTTGCGGGCCTGGAGCTTGGCCAGCTCTTCCTCCTCCATCAGATCGATCGCTTCCTGCCAGCCATCGAACCCTCTGGTCTCCACCAGGAGCTCCAGCAGATCCTCGAAGGACCGTCCTCGAGGCTTGAGCCGGGCCAGCGCTTCACGTAGCTCGGGGGAGAGCGAGAGGGTCGTGGCCCGCGACCTGCGAGAGGCTGCCACCATCACGTAGTATTTAACGCAATGGCTATAAATAGTTTCAGGTGGGAGATCCGTATCTACCGACCTCGCGTACAGCGTCCGCTGTGCGGTCGGCCTCGACGCGGATCCGGTGGGTGCGGACAAGGACAGCACCGAAGGTCTGACCGACCACCACCCCGACCAACATGTTGACCCCAATCTACATGTACATGTAGATATCCTTCTACACGATGACTGCGACCGACGATGCCGAGCGCCTGGACCGACGCCTCGAGCGGCTGAGCGTCGAGGGCGAGGTCTGCTCGGTGGACGAGTACCAAGCCATGGCCGACGAGCTCCATGCCGACCCGGGCTTCCAGCAGACCCTGGCCCGGGCCAAGGCGGTGGCCAACGAGAACCGGCTCACCGCCCTTGGTCTGCTAGCGGATAACCAGAGCCTGTGCGCCTGCGAGATCCAGGCCGCCCTGGGCCTGACCCACGCCACCGTCAGCCACCATATGGAGAAGCTGGCCAGCGCCGGCCTGGTCGAGGTCGAGAAGCGCGGCAAGTGGAAGCACTACACGCTGGCCGCCGAGGCCGGCGACCTCCTCTCCGGGGTGCTCCGTTGAAGACGGCCCAGCAGGTCTGGATCCGCGCCGCCAAGCCCGACGACCGCGAGCCCGTCACGCGGCTGCTCGAGGTGGGAGCCGAGCGGGAGGGCCAGGGGGATACGGCCCGAAGCCCAGGCTTGTCCCCCGAGCGGTGCCTCGTCGCCGAGGTCCACCAGGCCCAGCTCCCCCAAGCCCGTCTCGCCGTGGCCGACGAGGCCGGGTGCTGCATCGTCGGGGCCGCCTGCCTCGACCGGCTGCCGGATGGCAGCGTCGATCTGGGGGACATCGTCGTCGACCCACGATGCCGGGGCCAGGGCATCGACCACGCGCTCGCCGAGGCTGCCTCGGAGCGGGCAGCCGGACCGGGCGAGATGGCCTCGCCGGCGCCGAGGGCCGACCGGTGAACGTGCTCGACCTGATCACGCGCGAGTCGGTCGAGTTCCTGGGCATCCTCGTGGCCGAGCTGACGCTGATCTACCTGGCCGTGGTCCTCCTGGTCGAGGTGCTCCAGAGCCGCCTGGGCCCGGCCCGGCTCCAGGGCATGCTGGGGACCAAGGCCGGACCCAAACAGTTCGTCGTCGCCTCGGCCCTGGGAGCCGTGACCCCGTTCTGCTCGTGCTCGACGGTCCCGATCGTCGCGGGCATGAACCGGGCCGGGGTCCCGTGGCCCACCCTGGGCTCGTTCCTGGTGATCTCCCCGCTGGTCAACCCGGCGCTGTTCAGCGTCATCTGGGCGTTCGTGGGCATCCGGTACGCGGCCTTCTACGTCGCCGCCTCCCTCATGGTCGCCGTGTTCGTGGGGATCGTCATCCACAAGTCCGGCTGGGCCGTCGACGTCGACGCCGAGCACGCCATGCCGACGGCCGCCGAGGCCCCAGACGACGAGGGGTGGAACCTTGGCTCCGCCTGGGACCACGCCCTCTCCTCCACCCTGCGCTTGTTCCCGATCTTCCTGGCCGCCGGCCTGATCGGCACCGCGCTGCGGTACTGGATCGGCACCGGCTGGATCGAGGGCCTGCTGTCCAGCGCTGGCTGGTGGGCCATCCCCACGGCAGCCATCGTCGGCATCCCCGTCTACGCCTCGACCGCCGTGCTCCTCCCGCTGGGCGCCCTCCTGCTCAACCAGGGCTTCGGCCTGGGCGTGGTCACCGCGTTCCTGATGGGGGCCACCGGGTTCAGCGTCCCCGAGGGGATCATGCTCAAGGAGATCATCGGCACCCGGCGCCTGGTCGTCCTGACCGTGGCCTTCGGGACAGCGGTCATCGCCGCTGGCTACGGGTTCCAGTGGCTGGTGTGAGCTGCGGTCGGGAGGCTGGCGCCCTACCCTCCGGTCCCAGCGGCCAGCAGATCGAGCTTGTGCCGACAGCGCTTGTCGCCCAACGCCAAGCTGCTCTCGAGGCTGACCTCGGCATCAGGGAGGGCAGCGCGCTGGATGCCCTCGTCCAGGCACCGACACAAGCCATCGGGGTTCCCCTGGGCGACCTGGAGGAAGGGGCAGTTGCGTTGGACCAGGAAGAGCTCCTCGCCGTCGCGTTCGAGGTGGGCCTCGAAGCCCAGCTCGTTGTAGAGCTCCACCAGCGCGTCCAGCCTGGCCTCGATGTCCTCCTCACGGGCGATCGGAGCGGCCAGCTCCTCGGCGATCAGCGAGAGGTAGCCCTCCAGCGCGTCCTGGCCCTGGGAGGCCACGATGGCGTCGACCAGCGAGGAGAGCAACAGGCGGTAGTCACGGGGGAAGGCCTCCCACCCGGCATCGGTCAGCGAGTAGAGCTTCTTGGGCCGACCGGGCCCCTCGACGATCTCCTCGGAGGACACGAGGCCCTGGTCCATCAGGCGCTCAAGGTGCCGGTAGGCCGCGCTCGTGTCGATCTCCACGGCCTCGCCGACGTCCTTGGCCTGCGATGGGCCGTCCCTGAGGAGCTCCAGGATCCCGCGCGCGGTGCCGGTCACGGCCATCGAACGTCGTATGAGCTTGTAAGGTTATAATGCCTTTGTTGGCACTAAACTACATATAATGCCTCGTGCCATGAGGAACCATGGATGCCAACGGGGAGACCTCCCCGCCGACAACCCACGCCGCTGGGCCCAACGGCTCGGCGCAAGACGCGACCACCGAGCCCGGTCCCCCACGCCGCCGTGACAGGCACGACCCGCTTCGGCTCCATCCGGCGGCCGAGGCCGCCGTCGAGAACCTGCTGGAGATGATCGGAGAGGACCCAGGACGCGACGGGCTCAAGGGCACACCCAAGCGCGTGGTCAACGCCCTGCTCGAGCTGACCCAGGGTTACGAGCAGGACCCCGCCGAGATCCTCTCCACCGTCTTCGACGAGGCCCACGAGGACATCGTGCTCGTCCGGGACATCCCGTTCCACAGCCTGTGCGAGCACCACCTGCTGCCCATCGAGGGACGTGCCACCGTGGCCTACCTGCCACGCGGCGGCGTGGTCGGGCTCAGCAAGATCAGCCGCCTGGTCCAGGCCTTCGCCCGCCGCCTCCAGGTCCAGGAACGGATGACCGGGCAGATCGCCCGAGCCCTCGACGAGCACCTGGGACCCAGGGGCGTGGCCGTCCTGATCGAGGCCGAGCACGCCTGCATGAGCATGCGCGGGGTCCAGACCCCTGCCACGATGGTCACCACCGAGTTCCTCGGTGCCTTCACCGAGCCGGCAGAGCGGGACCGGTTCCTCTCCCACGCCCACCACGGACCCAACGGGGGCCGTTAGATGCAGGAGGGTCGCTCCCGGCCAGGCCAGCCCTCGCCCGAGAGGGACCGCGACCCCACGACCCAGGTAGACCAGGTCGGGACCCCGCTGTCGGGGGAGCTGGCGTTGGTCACCGGGGCCGGACGCCGGATCGGGCAAACGATCGCCACCCGGATCGCTCGCGCCGGCGCCGACGTCATCGTCCACCACCGGACCTCCACCAAGGGCGCCCAGGCCACCGCCCAGGCGGTCTCCCAGGCCGACCGGCAAGCGTGGACCCTCCAGGCCGACCTGGCATCCGCCTCGGACGTCGACGGCCTGATCGAGGCTGCCAGCGACCTGGCCGGCCGACCCCCGACCTTGCTGGTCAACAACGCCAGCGTGTTCCCCCAGGACCGCCTGGGGGACCTCACGCTGGAGACCTTCCTCTCCACCCTCCAGGTCAACGCCTGGGCACCGCTGGCCCTCACCCGGGCCCTCGCCCAGGCCGTCGAACGCGGGGCCGTGGTCAACCTGCTCGACGCCCGCGTCGGCCACGCCGACCGGCGACGGATCGCGTACGCATCGAGCAAGGACCTCCTGGCCAGCATCACCCAGCTGTTGGCCGTCGAGCTGGCCCCCACGCTGCGCGTCAACGGCGTGGCACCCGGACCCATCCTGGCCCCCACCGACGGCCCTGCAGACGCCTTCGAGGAGATCGCCCGCCGGACACCGATGGGCTGGCACGGCCACCCCGAGGATGTGGCCGACGCCGTCGTGCATCTGCTGGCAGCCCCCTACACGACGGGGACCCTCCTCCCCGTCAGCGGTGGCCAGCACCTGCTTGCTGGGGTGGGCCACCGTGGATAGGATCTACATCCGGGACCTGCGGGCCCGCTGCATCCTGGGCGACAACCCATGGGAACGCGAGAAGAAGCAGGACGTCGTCCTGCACCTCGACCTGGGCACCGACACCCGGCCCGCGGCGAAAAGCGACGACCTCTCCCAGGCCCTGGACTACCGGGCCGTGAAGAAGGACGTGCTCGCCTACGTGGAAGCCAGCGACCATCGCCTCGTCGAGACGCTGGCCGAGCGGGTGGCGGAGCTGTGCCTCAAGCACGCCGGCGCCCAGGAGGTCCGTGTCCGCATCGAGAAGCCCGGCGCCCTTCGCTTCGCCCGGACCGTCGGGGTCGACATCACCCGGGGGCACCGGCCACCGTGACGACCGCCTACGTCGGGGTCGGCGCCAGCATCGAGCCCGGGACCAACATCCTGCGAGCCGTCACCCTGATGGACCGGCTCACACACGTGACCGGCAGCTCCACCTTCTACCGGACCCCGGCCCTGGACCGACCCGGGGACCCCGACTTCATCAACGGCGCCCTCGAGGTCCAGACCCCGCTGGGGCCGGCCGTGTTCAAAGCCACCGTCCTGGGCAGGCTGGAGCGCTGGGCCGGCCGCACGCGCACCCAGGACCCGTACGCACCGCGCACCCTGGACCTGGACCTGCTCGTCCACGGTGCCGCGGTGATCGACGAGCCGGGCTTCCAGCTCCCCGATCCCGACATCTGCACCCGTCGGTTCGTCGCACAACCTCTCCTCAAGCTGGCCCCCGACCTGGTCCTCCCCGACACCCAGACGCCGCTGGTCGAGATCGTAGCAGACCTACCGACCTCGCCCATGGTCCCGCTCGACGCGTTCACGCGCCAGGTCGAGGCCTGTC
>CAZBKU010000100.1:0-10042 GCA_964492585.1 uncultured Thermoplasmatales archaeon
CAGGGCGTGGATCCCGGCGCCGATCGCGTTGACCACGGGGTCGATGATCGGGATGCCCCAGTCGACCTGGAACCCGCTGAGGAAGATCTCGCTGACCGGATGTTTCTCGCCGTAGCCGGAGGTCTCGATGCCCAGCCAGGTGGCCCCCTGGCAGATGCTGGAGGTGGCATCCGAGCAGATGGCGCTGAACGTGCCGAACCCGTCGACCATGTGGCCCCAGATCAGCCCCAGGTTGAGCCAGGTGACGTACGTGGCCCACCGGTGACCGGCGCGTTCCAGGCCCATACGGACGGCGAAGAGAGCCAGGACGACGATCAGGCTGAACGCCAGGACGGCCGGGATCACCAGGGGGGCGGCTTTGGCGGAGATCCTAGCCAGGTCGCTGGCATCCTGGATCCACGGACTGGCCAGGGCCCACCGACCGATCAGGATCATCGGGGCCATCGCCATGGGCAAGCCCCAGCTGGTCACCGCCCAGGTCCGGTACCGGCCGTTGTAGCGGTGGGTGGCGACGTGGTAGACGCCGTAGGCCACCACGCACAGGGCCACGAAGGAGACCGGGCGGACGACGGCGGTGAACTGATCCTGGAACCCGGCCCAGATGGCGATGTAGACGAAAGCTTGGACGCCCAACCAGGCCCCGACGAGCTTGTCCCGGGTCCCTTGCTCGAGCTTGCGGGAGTGGTGGGCCAGCAGGAGGTGGGTGATGACCGCGGCGGCGGTCAGCAGGTAGATGAACGGGCTGATGAACACGTACGAGAAGATCCCCGGGTCGCAGGCCGAGAGGGTGGGCGTGCTGGCCTGGCAGAACACGCTGGCGTCCTCCAGGGACCGAGCCAGGGGCCCGAACAAGATGTAGGGCAGCATCGACGCGATGAACCGACCGTCGACCTCGATGCCGCGCTTCTTGAACAGGTGGACGTAGATCGAGGTCAAGGCACCGGCCAGGATCAAGCCGTAGACGATCTCGGAGAGGAGCGTGTAGTCCTCGGAGGCCCGGATGCCGTAGCGGACCTCCGTGGAGATCTGCTTGGCGTCGGTGACCGTTGGCCCCCAGAAGTTCTTCCAGAGGAACTCGTGGAGGAAGAGCTCAGGGGCCAGGTAGGACCCGGCCGCCAACACGGCGGTGATCAGGCCGACCGTGAGGACCCAGAAGTAGATCGGGTGGTCGTTGTGGAACCGGATCAGCGGATCCAGGGCCCGACGGATGGGACCGTGCTCGGCCTGATCGCCCTGATCGCCCTGATCGCCCTCGGGTTCGGCCTCCGGGGACGGCATCGGGCGTGCAACACGGTTTTGTCCTTTAACGTGCCCCTTATGGTCTACGAGGTCGACCGAGCCGGGACCCCTGCCATCGAAACCCTCATGGGCCTTGGGCCCGAGTCGGGTCCGTGGAGACGGTCTTCGACAAAGCCAAGTCGATGGTGTTCCCCCGCCACGTGCACGTGGGGACCCAGGTCCTCGAGGAGATCCCCGGCCTCGTACAGACCCTCGAGCTCCAGGGGCCCGGCGTCGTGGTCACCGGCCCGAACACCCGTTCGGTGGCCGGCCAGCGCGTGCTCGATCTCATCGAGGACAGCGGCTACGATGTGGCGCTCGTGGAGGCCACCGGTTCCACACGCAAGGAGATCCAGGCGACCCTGGGGGACGCCCGGGCCAGCCAGGCTCACTTCGTCTTCGGCGTCGGGGGCGGTACGGTCATCGATGTCGCCAAGCTCACCGCCCGCGAGCTCGGCGGGCCCCTGGTGTCGGTACCGACCTCGGCAGCCCACGATGGGATCACGTCGCCTCGGGCCTCGGTCAAGGACGACGGCCAAGCGGTCAGCACCGAGGGCGTGACCCCCTTGGCCATCGTGGCCGACACGAGCATCATCATCAAAGCCCCCTACCAGCTGCTGGCAGCCGGGTGCGCCGATGCGCTCTCCAACATCTCGGCCGTCCGGGACTGGGAGCTGGCCCACCGGTTGCGCGGCGAGAACCTCTCCTCCTTCGCCAGCGTCCTGGCCAAGACGGCCGCCGACCTCATCATGGAGTACGCGCCGCAGATCCGGCCCAACATCGAGGACAGCGCCTGGGTCGGGGTCAAGAGCTTGATCGTCTCCGGTGTCTCCATGAGCGTGGCCGGCTCCTCGCGTCCAGCCTCGGGCGCCGAGCACAACTTCAGCCACGCCCTGGACCAGATCGCGCCGGGGAAGGCGTTGCACGGTGAGCAGGTCGGCCTGGGCACGATCCTGATGCTCCACCTCCACAACGGGCCCTGGGAGCGCGTGCGCAACGTGTTGCGAAGCATCGGGGCCCCGACGACGGCCGAGGCCGCCGGCTTGGAGCGCGACGAGGTCCTGGAAGCCTTGACCATGGCGCACACCATCCGGGACCGGTACACGATCCTGGGTAGCGACGGGTTGACCCGGGAGGCCGCCGAGCGGCTGGTCGAGGTCACCGGTGTCTGCCCGGCGTAAGCCCCGTCAAGGTGTCCATCGGACTTTCCCGAACATCCAAACCCGGCCCCTGAGAGGACACGGGGCCGATGCGAGGCGCCTGGAAGCCGGTGGCCGGCGCGACGACGCTCTTCACGGTCATGTTCGTGGGCCTCGTGCTCCTGGAGGGCGAGCCCCTGACGCTTTGGATCCTCCTGCCTGCCTTGGTCGCGGGCCTGATGTTCGGCCTGGCCTACGGCGGTCCGGCCTACCTGGTCGTCCGGCGGTTCATCAAGGGCCTGGAGGAGGCCGGCGCCGCGCCCAGGATCGTCGAGGACGAGATGGGCTGGCTGGGCAAGCGGACGACCACCGTGGCCTCCAGCTGCGGGAGATGGCACCTGGAGGGAGAGGGGGGCCGCCGGTGGTTCAACCTCTACGTCGACCCGCCGGGTGGGGCGCGGGAGCTCGTCCACCGGGACAAGGTCGAGGCCGGGGAGGAGATGGCCACCCGGGTCATGATCGACGAGCCAGCCTGGGACCCGGAGGAGGACACCTGGGGCCTGGACCCTGAGGAGGTCCACCGGTTCTGGGAACGGGTGGGCCCGCACCGCTGGACGCTGGGGGTCCTGGCGCTCGTCCTTGGGACCGGTCTGCACCTGGCAAGCGCCCGTACCTTGACCTCCGGCGCCACGACGCTTCCCAGGGTCGTCTTGGCCGGCGGCCTCTGGATCGGCCTGGTCGTCACCGGGTTCACGGCGCTCTTCCTGAGCATGCTGGCCCTCTCGACCCTCCTGGGCGGCAAGCGGATCGTGACCAACACCGGCCCGCCCCAGCCGGCGGTCAACGGCGGCATGCTCACCGGCGTGGGCGCCTGGATCCTGGGTGTCGCCGGCCCCTGGGCGCTGTCGGCCTGGCTCTACGCTGCGGTCTACCCCGGGCTGCTGGCGCCCGTCGGGCTGGGCATGGTGGCGATAGGGCTAGGCGTCCTGGCTGCCCGCCGGGCAGGGGCCACCCACCGGCTTCTGATGACCGTCGGGAGCCTGTCGGCCATCGCTGCCGCGTTCTGGTTGCCGGCCGGGGAGTTCTTCGGGTGGACCACCGGGGCCTTCGCGTCCATCGCCTTGTTGCTGGGCTGGGTCGGAGAGGTCGACCCCGAGGACCTGGAGGCCCTCGAGGAGCACGAGGCCGGATCGTGACGGGCCCAGGCTCCGCTGTGGTGATGGGTTCCTCGATGCCTCAAGACGTGCCTCGCTTGCATAGCCGCTCGGCCAGTCTCTCGGTCTTGCACGAACGACCTGCTTCTGCGGCAGGTCGTTCGTGCGACTTCTGAACGGGCCAGCCGCTCCGGTGTGGCGGGCTGGCCTGTTCAGAAACGCCGGCTCGCGGATTCGAACCGCGGACTACTCGGTTAACAGCCGAGGGCTCTAACCAGTCTGAGCTAAGCCGGCCTCGGGTGGGCCGAACGACAACCAGGATAAAAAGACTTCGAGTGACCGAAGGGAGAGCGGCTCTCGGCGAGCCTGGATGCCGCGCTGGCGTCCGTCGGGATCCAAGCCATCGCCAGCCCGCTAGGGTGACGGCCCGATCATCGCTGGACCCCGTGCTGTCCGGGGAACGGGAGCTCCCCGGTGCCGGGTCAGTCGGCGACCTGGCGGAGGTCCTCGACCGTCTTCTGCATCGAGGTGAGGATCTCCTCGACCTTCGGGATGAACTCCTGGACGAGATCGGTGGTCCGGGCACCCATGGAGGTGGGCTCGATCAGGCCCTCGTCCTCGAGGACCCGCAGCGAGTAGCGGACCTTGTGCTGGGGGTAGTCGGTGAGCTCGGAGAGCTTGATGATGCCCACGGGCTCGTTCTCTTTGACGAACTTCAGGATCCGGATGTGTCGCCGGAGCAGCTCCTGCTCCTCCTGGAAGCGGCCGGTCAGGGAGGCCTCTTCCGCGGGGGTCTGCTCGGCGTCCTCCTCGTCCGAGTCGCCCGCCTTGGCGGTCTTCTCGTCCCAATCGGGAGACGGTGTCATGGTCCGCCCATGCACACGTCTGTTTTAAGTGCTTCTGCCGCTGGGCCCGCCGCTGTCCGAGCACGGCACAGGAAACGTTAAGAGACCGGATGCCAAGCGCGGGTCGATGCGACGGTTGGCTGTGATCTTGGCCCTGGTGGTCCTCGCACCGGGTCTCAGTGGATGCTTGGGAAGCGACGAGGATCTCGGCGAGGCCGGCGCCGGAGGCACAGGCGGTCTCCAGCTCGACCATGTCCCCCCCGGGGCCACGGTGGAGCGAACCGACGATGGCCTCAAGCTGGTCTGGGAGGAGCTGCGACTACCCCTGGACCAGGAGATCGAGATCCCTGAAGGGACCACCATGGTGCGGATCACCGCCGAGCTCGGCCAGGACGCGCTGCCCTTCGTCCACCTGTCCAACGCGGACACCGAACGCCGCCGGTGCAACGTTCCCTACTTCCAGGACGGCTGGTTCGAGCTGACCACCGGCACCATGAGCTGCGCCGGCCTGGCGGTGGTCGACACCCTGCCGGTCAACTGGACGGCCACCGTCAGCGCCCCGCCGACCACCGACCCGGTCACCGGCCAGACCCAGTACCCTGTGGCCGACCTGGTCACCGTCGAGCTGATCGACCGGCCGCTGGACGGTATCGCCGCCGAGGTGGAGCTGAGCAACCTGAGCATGCCCACCCACGACCTCCAGGAGCCCGAGCAGGTGACCATCGAAAGCTTCGATGGCACCGAGCTCTACGCCGAGGTCACGGTCCCCGAGGGGGAGGGCCCCTGGCCGGTGATCATCTCCTCGAGCCCGTACAACGGTCCGGCCCACAGCCAGGGCCAGCCGTCGATGTGGGCGTACTTCGTCCAGGACTGGGCTCAGCGTGGTTACGCTGTCGTCTCGGCCGACGTGCGCGGCACCGGCCGCAGCGCAGGCTGCATGGAGGTCTGGGGTCCCAACGAGCAACAGGACCAGAAGGTCCTGGTCGACTGGGCCGCCGAGCAGGATTGGAGCGACGGGAACGTCGGCTTCTACGGCCAGAGCTACGTCGGCACCACGCCGGTCGAGGCCGCCGTGCAGACCCCCGAGGCCCTCAAGGCCATCATCGCCGTGGCGCCGGTCAACAACGCCTACGAGGACTGGCACTTCGGCGGGGTCCCCAACGGCGAGAACGCTCTCAGCCCGGCGGCCTACCAGGCCACCACCGGCGGGACCAGCGATCTGGAGACCCAGGACCCGCTCCAGGGCGCGATCCAGGCGGCCAACGGTCTGTGCGACCCCACGCTGGCCGCAAGGGCCAACGATCCCCGGGCCGTTTACGACGCGTTCTACGAGGTCCGTAACTTCAGCGCATCGGCCGGCGCCATCGAGGCCGCCACGCTGTACACCCACGGGTTCGAGGATGTGAACGTCAAGAGCGCCATGGCGGCGCCGTTCTTCAACGCCATCGACGCCCCCAAGCTGGCCCTGCTGGGCCACTGGGTCCACCAGCACCCGGTCCGCGCCGACCAGGAGTTGATGTTCCTGGCCTGGATGGATCAGCACGTCAAGGGCAAGGAGATGGGCCTCTCCGAGGTCCCGGCCGTCGACGTCGTCGTCGGCGACGGGACCCATCGGACGGCTGACGCCTGGCCGCCCGAGGACCCCAGCCACACCAACCTCTACCCGGACCTGGCCGCCGGGGAGCTGGGACCGCAGCCCACCGATGGCAGCGCCACGATCCTGCTGGACAGCTCGGGCCTGTGGACCGGGACCACCGGCGAGGGCGACCTGGTCCTGGAGACCGAGGTCACCGACCCGATCCATATGGCCGGCGCCCCCAGCCTGGACCTGGTCGCCGAGCTGCAGGGCACCGGCAACGCCCACGTGGCCGCGTTCCTCTACGACGAGGGCCCGGACGGCACCGATCTTGTGACCTTCGGCATGGCCAACCTCGCCCACCGCGACGGCCACGACAGCTACGAGCCCGTGACACCGACCGAGACCGTCGAGATGGGCCTCCCCTTCCTGCCGACCGAGCGCGTCCTCGAGCCCGGGCATACCCTACGCCTGGTCCTCCGCGCGACCCACAGCGACGACTGGGCCGGCCTTGCCGGCGCCGGGCCGGTCGGTGTCGGTGGGGCTGAACCCGGCCCGGCCGGGTTCTTGACGATCCAGGCCGGCCAGGATGGCACCTAGATCCGTCTGCCCCTGGCGCCGGCCGAGGGCATCCATGGGTGGCCGATGACGGCCAGCACCTGATCCGCGCGACGGACCGCGGCCAACCTGGTCGGCCTGCCGCAAAGCCCAAGGGACCCCGGACGGTGGTCGGGTCCGATGGACGAGGACGGGATCCCGTACGCGACGATCACGTTCTTGGTCCTCATCGTCGGCGTGGCCTGGCTGGTGACCGGGTTCCTCCCGACCGAGGAGAGCCTCTCGGGGCTCTGGTGGTCCCGGGAGACCATGGAGGATGGCCAGTGGTGGCGGCTTGTCACCAGCATGTTCGCCCACGGCGGCCTCCTGCATCTGGCGTTCAACGGGATCGCCCTGTTGTCCATGGCGTCGCTGGAACGTGAGCTGGGCACCCCCGTGTTCGCCATGGTCTACGTGGGCGCCGGCATCGGTGGCGGGCTAGCCCACGTCATGACCACCACCATCCCCGCCGTCGGCGCCTCAGGCGCCATCTTCGGGTTGTTGGGCGTTCTCCTGGTGCTGGCCCCACGTATGGATCTGGCCTTGATGGGGATCCCGATCCCGGCCATCGTCCTCCTCCCGCTGTACATGAGCGCCGTGCTCTTCGTGCCGGCGCTCTCCGATGTCCCGATCGCGCACTGGGCCCACCTGGGCGGCATGTTCGTGGGCATGGCCGCTGGCATCGGGATCCAGCCTCGGCAGGCCATCGTCCACCTGGTGTACGTCGGGTTGTTCTTCCTGGCGACCAGCGCGCTGGTGGCCGGCATCCAGGGGACAGCATGGGAGGCCTGGTACGCCCAGGCCCAGAACGAGGGCATCCTGCCGGCGTTGTGGGAGCTCTGGCCGGTGTGGCTCCCGGTGGTCGCCCTCCTGGTGATGCTGGAGATCCTGCGTCGGGAGGACCAGGGGGACCCCACAGCCCGGTCCTGAACCCGGCCGGTTGCTCCGAAGGGAGCTTTTTATGGGGCCAATGCTGTGCGTTGGCTTGGAGGCTGCCCCGTTGAAGAGATACCTAGCTGTCGCTGCCATCGTCGCGCTTCTCGTGGCCCCGCTACCGGTCACAGGCCTGCTCGACGGCGGCGACGAGACCCCTGAAGCCTTGCCCTCGACCGTGACCGTCGTCCGCGACGGCTTCGGCGTCCCTCACCTGTACGCCGAGGACGAGCGTTCCCTCTGGTACGCCAACGGGTACGTCCAGGCCCAGGACCGGCTGTGGGCCATGGACCTGTTGCGCCACCTCTCCTACGGGGAGGGCGCCAGCGTGGTCGGCGCCGGCGGCGGGATCCTCGAGATGGATCTCAACACCCGACGCAACCTGTACAACGAGTCCCAGCTCCGGACCCAGATGGACGAGGCGGCGCCCAGGTTCCAGGAGGCCGTGGAGGCCTTCACCGAGGGTGTCAACCGGGCGGCTGCCGAGATGCATGCCAGCGGCGAGCTGCCGGCCGAGTTCCCGGCCCTCCAGCACGTCTGGCACGACTGGGAGCCGATCGATACCGTGGCCGTGGCCACCTTCCTCTTGGCCGAGTTCGGCAACGGTGGCGGGGCCGAGATCTCCAACGCCAAGCTCTTGGGCCAGCTCGAGGCCGAGCTTGGCTCGATCGACGACGGCGAGGCGGCCGAGACCGCCTTCACCGACCTGCTCTGGGGCTCCACCGGGGACACCTACGACACGATCCAGGACAAGACCCTGGCCGAGCTTGGCATCGAGGCCCCCCAGCCCGGGCCCAAGGACCTGGACACCATCCCGGAGGCCCAGCTCACGGCCACCCGCCAGGCCCAGATCGCCCAGACCTTCGGGTTGACCGCCGAGAACGCCAGCCTGGTCGACGGGCTCTCGAACACCGGGTTCTTCGCCGGCCAGGACATCGACCTCCAGTGGGGCTCCAACGCCCTGATCGTCGGCCCCAGCATGTCGGAGAACGGCAAAGCGCTGATGGGTGGTGGGCCCCAGATGGGGTACTTCAACCCGCAGATCCCCTACGAGGTCGGCCTGCACGGGCCCGGCATCGAGGCCGAGGGCATGGGCGTGACCGGCGCGCCTGGTGTCATCATCGGCCGGATGGCCAACTTCTCGCTCACCGTCACCAGCGGCATCAGCGATCAGACCGACATCGTCGGCCTGCCCGCCGCCGAGGACGCCGGTGACCGCGCCTACACCTGGGATGGCGAGACCGAACAGCTGGATTGCCGGAACGAGACCCACCGGGTCTTCACCCCGCCGGCGGTCTACGACCCCTCCTCGGGTGAGGCCCCGGTCCGGTTCGTGGAGCAGGAGGTCTGCTTCAGCGAGGTCGGCCCCATCGTGGCGATCTCGCCGGACGCCGAGGATCCGGAGATGTTCTTCGCCAAGAAGACCAGCTCCCGGATGGAGGAGGTCAGCTCGGCGGTTTCATGGCTGCAGGTCACCCAGCGCGAGGACCTCGAGGATTTCCGGAAGACCTTCGACGACTTCGCGTTCACGTTCAACTTCCACTACGCGGGCGTGGAGGACGCCGAGCTGCCCCACGACGACCCGGCCAACCAGGTGGCCTGCTACCACCACGTGGGGCTCCAGCCGATCCGGCACAACGAGCTGGACCCGCGCCTGCCGACCCCGGCCGGCGACGGTTGGGCCTGGGATGGTTTCCTGACCGGTGGCCAGATGCCCTGGTACTGCAGCGACGACGGCTCGCAGAGCTACTTCGCCCAGTGGAACAACCGACCGATCCAGGGTTGGTCCAGCGGCGACAGCCGCGAGCTCTGGGGCTCGATCCACCGGGTCGAGCGCCTGGACCGCGCCGTGCAGCAAGAGCTCGACGACGATGAGAACGGCAAGCTGGACCTGGACCAGGTCAAGTCGATCCTCAAGGAGGCGGCCACCCACGACAGCCTGGCCCACGAGATCGTGGGCGAGCTCTTGGGCGAGGACCACGACCTGTCCAACGCGCCGGTGGCCGAGCAGGCCCTGGCCGCGTGGCAGGCCGACGACTTCCCGTGGGACGCCACGGTGACCGAGGAGGCCAGCGGCCCCACCGCCGGCCTTCCGGTGGTCGGCCCCGAGGCGAAGACCTTCTACGAGCACCGGGGACACACGGTCTACGACCGGTTGATCCCGGCCCTGCTCGAGGAGATCTACGGCGACGAGCTCGGCGAGCATCTCCGGGACGTCAACCTGGACCCGCGGAACTCCAGCGACCCGCACGCCGGCGACCACGGCCAGCACAACAACCCCTTCACCATCGTCTACGACGCCCTGCGGGGCGAGACCACGCACGACTGGTGCGACGGCAGCTGTGACGACGAGATCGCCGCGGCCCTGGCCGACACCAACCTGACCCAGGCCCTCACGGCGGAGGACATCGACCGGACCGAGGAGCACCTTTCGCCGTTCACCAGCCTGGGGTTGGGCCCGGCCTACACGATGTCGATGACCAACCGGGCCACGTTCTACCACGTCCTCGTGGGCTCGGA
>CAZBKU010000101.1:0-9924 GCA_964492585.1 uncultured Thermoplasmatales archaeon
AGCAGCGGGATGACCAACGCAGGGATGTGGGCCGGGTCCATCTGGCCATCGCCATCGAGCTTGACCACAACCTGCGCGCCGAGCTCGAGCGCTTTTTGAAAGCCGGTCACCATTGCGCCGCCCACACCCTGGTTCTGCCCGTGACGGATCATGAGGATGCGCCTGTCGCGCTCTGCGATAGCCTGAACCAATTCTGGCGTGTTGTCCGGCGAGGCGTCGTCGCTACGACCGGCGAAGCCCCGGATCTCGACGACCTCGATGGGGTCCTCGACGGTGACGTTCAAGGTCAGGTTCGCGGGACCCGCATGGGTCTGGCTGGCCAGGAGCGTCCGGGTCCGGGGCAGCTCCATGGGACCATGGTAGCCGGTGCCCCAGTCCTCT
Source organism: uncultured Thermoplasmatales archaeon (assembly GCA_964492585.1). GTDB lineage: Archaea > Thermoplasmatota > SW-10-69-26 > SW-10-69-26 > SW-10-69-26 > CAYXGD01. The sequence continues at coordinate 382 of CAZBKU010000101.1, forward strand.
AGCTGCCAGTCGAGCTGCGGGGCTTCGTCCTCGACCTGCTGGAGGTTGAGCTCGGTGAAGAACGCGACCAGCGGCGCGTAGGTCCACCCCCCGATGGTCCGCCCGTCTTCGGCCAGCTGTACCTCGATCTCGAACACCAGGGTCACGGTGCCGTCGGGGAGGGTGTGATCGCGCGTAAGGGTGGCCATGGCCGAGTACTGCTCGTCTTCCCCGTCCAAGAAGGTCGTCCCGCCCCAGGTGAGGCCGTCCCTCAAGGGCCAGTCCCACATCTTCGACACCAACTGGGTGAGGATACCGGACTGGGAGGCCAGGTCGCTGGTGCGGATCTGGTGGAAGGGAAGCGCGGCCTCCCGGTCCTCGAGCTCGACCGTGTTCAGGAAAGCTTGGCGCACGCCGCTGGAGCCGGGGGCCCGCTCGCTGAAAACCATGGACATGTTCTGGGCGGTCAGGGTGCCGGTCTCCACCCGCGTGGCGGCGTCGTAGGTCCACCAACGACCCAGCTTCCACGCCGGTGGCTCGTTCCAGCCGGGGTGCTGATCCATGGCGACCAGGCGCCAGGTCTCCTCGTGATCTTCGACCTGGACGTCGATACGTGCAGGGATCGTCGGGCGCTCGAGGTACTCGACCGTGGCCAGGGTCTGACCCTGGGAGCCCGTGGCCGTGAGCAGGAAAGCGCGCTGGCCGTCGAAGGGCGCTGTGGCGTTGTCCAACGCCTCCACGCTCACCGTTGCGTCCCCGACAGCGGCGACCTCGTCGGCTTGGTAGCTCTCGCCGTCTGTCAGGGGGAACTGGAGGAACCCGGCCCATGCCGGGGTCCTGGGCGAGCCCTTGGCGTTGAGCTCCGTGAACGGGCTCTCCACCGTGCGCGTCCCGTTGTAGACCAGCAGGTCGTAGCCGGGACCGTCTGGGCGCTGGTAGGTCATCAGCTGCTGGGTCTCGGTGCCATCACCCCGCTCGGTCTCGTAGGTGAGCAACAGACCGGAGCCTGGCTCGTCGGGGCTGTCGAGGGTGTAGGTGGGCTGCCCATCGAAGCACCCGGTCAGGGGCACGGTCAACAGGACGACAGCCAGCAGCAGGTCTCGCATCGGGGCCAGCGACAACGAGGCCACCGTTAAGCGTTTCCGTCTTCCCCCACGGGGGACCAGCACCCGCTCCCGAGCCCTACGCTGGGGCCAGGACCTACAGATCCCCGCTGGCCAGGTACCCGTCGTCGGCCATGACGGGCACCACGTCGGTGGCATCCAGGGTGAAGCACAGGTCGACATCGGGCCCCCGGCCGTGCTCCCGGAGCTTGGTGGCCGACGTGCTGGCCTCTAGACGCTCCATGAACCCCTCCAGGTCGGGGTCCTGGCCCCGCAGACGGGCGGCCAGGTACTCGCAGCAGGCATCGTCGTCCCGGGTGGGCTTGCCCATCCAGCCCGAGGCGACCAAGGCCACGGGCCGGCCGTCCAGGGCCTCGACCAGGGCCCCGGCGTTGACCAGGCCACCGGCCACCACGGGGGTGGCAGATCTTGCGGCCAGCAACGCCCGGGTCCCGTTGGTCGTGGTCATGACCACGTCCTGACCGGCCAGGTCCATCCCTGCCAGGGTGGCCGGCGAGTTGTCCACGAAGCCCTCCAGAGGACCTCGGGCCCGCTCGCCGACCCGGACGACGTCGCGACCCTGGGCCTCGAGCTCCTCGGCCAGGTGCAGGGCGGCCTCGGGGGTCTTGACAGGATGGACGCGGTCGGCCCCGCGGTCTAGGGCGATGGCCACCGTGCTGGTCGCTCTCAGGACATCGACGACCAGGGCGGCCTCGCCCTCTCGAAGCGCGTCGACCTCTGTTCGCTGGAGGATGCGGACCTCAGGCACACGGCTGCAAGGCAGGTTCCCCAGCTTGAAGGGTACGGGCATAACACCCTTATGCCGCTGGTCCGGTGACGAAGGTTCCGTGGCACCCAACGACGGTGGCTCCCGTGTACAAAGGGCGACCACGGAGCACGCCGACGACGAGATCCTCTCGGAGCTAGAACCCGAGGTGGCCGGGTGGTTCACCGAACGGTTCGAGGGGTTCACCCCGCCCCAGCGCTACGCCGTCCGGGAGATCCACGACCGGCGCAACGTCCTGATCAGCTCGCCCACCGGCTCAGGCAAGACCTTGTCGGCCTTCCTGGCGGCCATCAACGAGCTGGTGGCCAAGGCCAAGGCCGGCGAGCTCGAGGACCGGGTGCACGTGCTCTACATCTCCCCGCTCAAGGCCTTGAACAACGACATCGAGCGCAACCTCCAGGGGCCGCTGGCCGGGATCCAGGAGCGCCTGGAGGCCGAGGACGAGGGGATCCCCGAGATCCGGGTCGGGGTCCGCACCGGGGACACGCCGCGAAGCGAGCGGCAGAAGATGACCCGCAGGCCCCCGCACATCCTGATCACGACGCCGGAGAGCCTGGGCATCGTGCTCAACGCGCCCACGTTCAGCCAGAGCCTGGAGGAGGTCGGCTGGCTCATCGTCGACGAGGTCCACGCTCTGGCCGAGAACAAGAGGGGCACCCACCTGATGCTCTCCTTGGAGCGCCTGTGCCACCGGATCCGGGGGACCACCGACGGCCAGGAGCCCACGCGCATCGGTCTGTCGGCCACCGTCCACCCGTTGGACCGGATCGCCCGGTTCCTGGTCGGTCGGGACGGCCGGGGCCGGCCACGGCCGTGCCTGCTGGTGGACGTGGCCTACACCAAGGACCTGGAGATCGAGGTGCTCTGCCCCATCGAGGACCTGGTCGCCGCTCAGCAGACCGAGGTCAACGCCGGGCTCTACGGCGCGTTGGACGAGCTGATCGAGGCTCACCGGACCACCTTGATCTTCACGAACACGCGGGCCGGGACCGAGCGGGTCGTCCAACACCTCAAGGACCGCTGGGGGGAGGCCTCCGGGGACCTGATCGGCGCCCACCACGGGTCGATGGGCAAGGACACACGCCACGAGGTCGAGGAGAAGCTCAAGGCCGGCGAGCTCAAGGCCGTGGTCACCAGCACCAGCCTGGAGCTTGGCATCGACATCGGCTACGTCGACCAGGTCGTCCTGCTCTCCTCCCCCCGGGGTGTGGCCCGGGCCCTGCAACGGATCGGCCGCAGCGGCCACCAGCTCCACGCCACCAGCCGGGGCGTCTTGGTCGCGTTGGACCGCGACGACCTGGTGGAGTGCACGGTCATCGGCGAGGAAGCTCGCCAGGGCCGGTTGGACAGCCTCGAGGTGCCCACCGGGTGCCTGGACGTGCTCTGCCAGCACCTGGTCGGCATGAGCCTGCACAAGGTGTGGGAGGTCGACGAGGTCCTGGCGGTCGTCCGACGGGCCGACCCGTACGCCGACCTCCCACGCGACGACTTCGAGGGCTGCCTCGACTACCTGTCTGGCCACTCGGACCTGGAGACCTACAACGTTTACCCGAAGATCTGGTGGGACCAGGAGGAGGGACGGTTGGGCCGGCGGGGCAAGAAGACCCGGCCGATCTACTACACGAACATCGGGACGATCCCGGACAGCACCCAGCTGTCGGTCATGGCCGGCGACACGTTCGTGGGCCAGGTCGAGGAGGAGTTCGTCGAGAACCTATCCAAGGGTGACGTCTTCAGCCTGGGCGGGTCGACCTGGGAGTACCGGGGGGCCAGCCCGCTCAAAGCTCGGGTGAGCCAGGCCAGCGGCAAGCAGCCCACGGTGCCGGTCTGGTACAGCGAGCAGCTGCCGGTGACCTTCGAGGCCGCCCAGCGCGTCGGCCGGTTCCGCTATGCCGTGGGGCGCCGGTTGGAGACCGAGGGCTTGGCGGCCACCGTCGCATGGCTCCAGGAAGCCTACACCCTCGATCAGCAGGCATCACGGAGCCTTGCCTCGTACTGCCAGGAGCAGCTCGACTACGTGGGCATCCCCGGTGAAGATGTCGCCCTGGTCGAGGAGCACGTCGATCAAGAGGGACGTGCCCACTACATCTTCCACACCCCGATCGGGCGTCGGGCTGCCGAGGCCCTGGCCCGGGCATGTACCCTCAAGCTCGAACGGATGAAGGGGTGCGATGCCTCCTGGATGGTCAACGATTACGGGTTCGTGGTCACCCTGGCCCCCCAGGTCCGGCTGACCATCGAGCAGGTCCGCGGCCTCTTCCTGATGGACCTGGTGCCCACGCTGCACGAGGCCATCGACGACGCCGAGCTCCTGCGCCGCCGGTTCCGGCACGTGGCCAGCCGCAGCCTGATGATCCTGCGCAACTACCTGGGCACGGACATCAGCGTGGGCCGGCAGAACGCCCAGGCTCGCAAGCTCCTGCGCCACCTGCAACGGACCCGGCCCGAGAGCCCGGTGCTCAAGGAGACCTACCGCGAGATCCTCCACGACGCCCTGGACATCGACCACGCCAAGGCCTACCTGTTCCGGTTCATCAGCCGACAAGCCGAGATCCGGTTCGTCCGTGGCCTGCCTGGCCCCAGCCCGTTCGCGTTCAACCTGGTGGCGGCCACCAACGCCGCAGCGGTGCTCAGCGAGGAGCGCCGGGATGCGTTGGAGGGGTTCCACGAGACGGTGAAGGCTGAGATCCGGTCGGATCCGGCCTCCACCTAGACCCCTGGCACCATGACTGGGGCGCTAGCCCTGCACCTTGCCAACCTCACGGTTCTGCCGGATAGAAACCCTCAAGGTGGCTGGCGAGCGGTCAAGGATGAGGGATGGGCATGTACAGGACGCTATGGATCTTGCTTCTCACAGCACCCGCGTTGACCGGGTGCATCGCAGGCGACGCCGAGGAACGCCACCTTCCGGAGCTGGGGGATAAGGACTTCCAGGTCTCCAGCTTCGTGCAGGACCTCGAGGACGTGGCCGGCACTAGCCTGGTGACCGCCAGGCTCGACAGCCTCCAGGTCGAGGTCAACCAGAGCCGCGCGACGCTGGTCGAGTGGCGCTCGTTCACGCCGAAGGACGGTGGCTGCGAGCTGGTGTCCACCATGGTCTACGAGGGCCACGGCACCGGCGGGTTCCTGGCTCACCGCGAGGACCAGCCCTGCCCCCTGGCCGTCGCCAGCAAGCCCTCGGTCGCCGAGGTCGTCGCCCTTGTCGACAGGGTCTCCTTGACCCAGCTGGATGCCAGCATCACCTCCGGAGCACCGGTCTACTCGATCAGCCTGGCGGGCTACTGCTCCTACGATGCGACCAGCGACCAGGACACCGTGCACGTCTGGAACGGTGCCGGGGTCTCCCAGGAGAGCGGCCAGGTCCGCTGCGGCGGCGGCCAGGGCTCAGCGTTGACCCTCCTGGTCACCGTTCCCCAGACCGCCACAGGCACCAGCTCCCCGCAGAGCTACGTCATCCTCGAGCACGTGGCCCCGCAAGGGTCGGACTGAGCCAACGGTTGGAGCCACGGGCCGGGGTGACACAACCACCAAGCCCCACCGGTGACCTCCACGGCCCGTGGTCGACTCCCGGCTAGGCCTGTTCGCCGTCCTGCTCGTCCTCGCCGTGCCCACGGTCCAGGCCAGCGTGGACCTGGCCGCCGAGATCACCTTCGACAGCCGGGACCGGTACACGTTGGACCTGGAGGCCCTCCACACAGGCCAGCACGCCCTGGACCACCGGGCCTCGGCCGACCGCGACCAGGATGGCACCGTGTCCGGGGAGGAGGCCTCTCGCCAGGAAGCCGAGCTGCAGGCCTCCCTGGAGGAGCCCGGGGCCACGGGCCACCGGTTGGACGGGCAACGACCCGATCGTATCCGCGTACACCAGGTGTGGACCGACGGTTTGACCGGTCCGGTCGACCAGGATGGCCCGGTGCACCTGATCGTGTCGGCCCGGTACCTCTACACGCTGGACACGACGGGTCCCGTGATCTTCCAGGTGGTCCGCGATCCCCCACCGGACCACCGCAACGAGAGCCAGGTCCTCCACGCCCCCGACCGCCACCGGATCACCGACCCAGCCAACCTGACCGGGCCCGACGGGGACCCGAACGTGACCGACCGGACCGGGGACGGGACCGCCCGGTTGACCGGGACCCCACAGGGAAGCTGGCAGGTGACCCTCGACCCTGAGCGCCCCCGCCCGGCCACGACCCCACCCACCGCAGAGGCCAACCAGACCCAGGGCAACGGGACCTCGCCCAACGCGACCCCGGAGGCCGGTGAGCCCCTTCGTGGGATCGAGCCGCCAAGCCAGGCGCCCGCGCTCGGCCGTCTCGCGTTCATGATGACCGTGGCCATCGCCGCGCTCGGGCTCCGACCTAGACCCTGACCGAACCGCTAGGGGCCCACGGTGCACGGCCTCCCTCCCGGCTGAGACCGCTGACCCCGCGAGCATTCATACGGTGGAACAACTTTCCAGTTGTTGATGCCCGAGGAGGAGCGGGGCGCCCGCAACCCGGTCGAGGGGCTCAAGGCCCTGGGCTTGACCCAGTACGAAGCCTCCGTGTACGAGTTCCTGCTGGGCCACGGCGCCATGGAAGCCAGGGCCATCGCCCGCGGGGCAGATGTGCCCTCAGGCCGAATCTACGACGCGCTCCACGCCCTCTCGGACATGGGGGCCGTGGAGATCATCCCCGGCCGGCCCAAGCGGTTCAACGCCTTGCCCCCGGGCGTGGCCTTGGGCGAGCTGCTCTCGCAGCGCCGGGTCGAGATGGACCAACGGTTCGACGAGATGGCCCGGGAGGCTGCCCGCCTCGAGAGCCAACTGGGCCCCAAAGCCCGCCAGGAGCCTCGGCCCGTGCTGAACGTGAGCATCGGGGAGGAGAAGGGTCATGCCTTCCTGGCCACCCAGGTCGCCCGGGCCCGGGAGCAGATCGAGGCCACCCTCCGGTTCGATGTGAAGCTGGAGCCCAAGGACGTCGAGGTCTTCCGGTCGCTGGCCCAGGCCGTCGACCGTGGGGTGCGGGTGCGGGCCGTGCTCCCCGGCGAGGACCTGGCCCGGGCGATCGAGAGCCCGCTAGCTGCCGAGGTGCTCGACCTCCTGGGACCCCACCTGGGCGAGGGCCTGGGCGTGCGCCTCTCCCCCCAGGCGGTGGTCCCGTTCACGGTGATCGATCGGGAGGGCGTGGCGTTGGCCGTCAAGAACCCGTTGCAGCCTGAACGCTACTTCGCGTTCCTCTTCGTCCACGACCCGCCCTTCGCCCGGAACCTCTCCCAGAAGTTCGATGAGCTATGGGACGGGGCCGAGCGCGATGTCGTCGAGGCCCTGGAGGCCGCAGAGGACGTGGCAGCGAGCTTCGAGCCGTGATCCCGGACGTCGCGGGATCAGGTGAGCCGGAAGCCGACCTCGACCTTGGCCTGGTACTCGGAGACGCCGTCGTCCCCGATGCTGCCTCGTTCCTCGATGACCTCGAACCAGCTCAGGCCCTCCAGGGTGTCCTGGGCCCGCTCGATGGCGTTGTCCACGGCGTCGGAGAAGGACTCGTCCGAGATGCCGACCAGCCGGATGGTCTTGTAGACGCGATCTGCCATGGGTGGACAAGCAAGGCTGGCGTTCATAGGCGTTGTCGTTCGTATCTGCCGAAACCAGGCCCGGCCCGCGCCCCCGGCACGGCCACGGCCGCCGGCCCCTCTCGGAGGCGTTGCTCGCCCGGGGCGGGGGACCTCCTCACAACAACACTTATATCGCTGCCCGTCGCCCACAGCGCATGCGAAGGGCGCTTATCCTCCTCCTGACGACGGCCATGCTCCTGGCCGGGTGCATCGGTGCCATCGACGGTTCCGATGACGACCTCGATCAGGCCTCGACGACCGACCTCCCCGAGGTCATCCCTGTGACCGTCGAGCAAGTCCTGGCCTTCGAGGAGTCCGTCGTCGACGCGGCGATCGGGTACACCAACGACCTCTACGAACCCACGATGGAGGTCTCCGACAACGGGATCATCTACGTCACCGGACACACGATCCTGGTGGACACGACGGGCGCCCCGGTCTTCATGAGCCCCGACGATGGAGAGACCTGGGAGCAGCTGCCCTTCGCGGCCTCTGCCCAGATGCCCGCCGGGATCCACGGGGCCACGCCCCCGCCCAGCGACGAGATCTTCCTCACCGCCGGTGACGACGGGTGGCTCTACGGGGTCGACATCACCGCCGCCACCTTCCCGGTCAACGCGTGGTCCGGGGATGGGGCCGAGCACGCCTACCACAACCCCAACGCCTACGACCGCGTGGAGGCCACGGCCGCCGGCCCGTGCAGCGCGGCCAGCCTCAACGACCGGCCGTGGGGTACCTACGCCGACGGCAAGCTGTTGATGGTCAACAACCCCGGCGGGGGCCCGATGCAGATCGGTGCCATGGACGTCCCACCGGCCACCTACGCGGGCGCACCGGGCAACCCGGCCACGGGGCCCACGTGGAACACATGTGCCAGCAGCGGCGGGTACATCCCTGGGATCCCGGACATGCGCGACGACCACTTCTTCGCGGTGCCCCAGACCGAGGACGGCAAGCTGCACGTCGTCACCGGCAACGCGGCCGACGTCTTCGACGTCGAGCAGCGCCACGTCTTCGACGTGACCAACGCCGGCAACGGGACCAGCAACTACGGCCAGGTCGTCTTCGACCAGGACGGGACCCTGTTCGTGGGCATCCGCAACAACACGGCCGAGGAGGTCCAGCGTGAGGGCCCGCTTGGTCCCACCACGGCCCGGAACCCTGTCGACGGCCAGCTCAAGCTGGCGGTCAGCACGGACGACGGTGAGACCTTCGAGACCCGTGTCTTCGGTCTCGACGCGCCGGCGACGTCGATCTACATGGACGGCAACATGGCCGGTCCCGGCGCCCTCCTGACGTGGGCCCAGGACGACGAGGAGGGCACCGACTGGTACGCTGCCCACCTGTTCGTCGGTCAGGATGGGGCCCCGGTGGTCGACAACGCCACCCTCTTGATCGACGACGGCCCGCCGCCGTCTGCCCACGTGCAGGGCGCGGCCGCCGGTCCCGACGGACGAGCCTACATGGTGACCTTCCACGGCGGCTACACACCAGCCGACCGGGCCACCCCGATCCACGTCTGGATCCAGCAGGATGGCCCGACGCTCCCGGTCCGTTGACGCTGGCCACTGAGAGCGGCGGGATCGACGCGAAAAGGTGGTGGCGACCCGTGCCGATCCCCGGCACCGACCAGCCAGCGTGTTGAGGGTCTCAGGGTCAGACGATCGTCCTGTCGGTGGGCAACGTCCTGTCGCGACCACCCCTGTTGGTGAAGGCACGCCTCCGACGCCACTGGCCACCGATCGCTCGGAGGACGGCGCGCCTGCGGTCTGCCATGATGCCGGGGCATGGGAGCCTCGACCCGGCTCGGGTGCCTCCCGAGGCCCCCGCCCCAGCAGGCTGGCAACGCGACGGTTCGTCATGGTCCTCGTGTCACCACCAGTCGAGGCCCTCAACGTTCCTCCGGCCACCCCTTGAGGACGTAGCGCCAGATCCCCTCCTGTTGGAACGAGCGCCGTAGGACCGACCGGACCCGGTCACCGATGCCGAGCTGCCCTTCGGGGCCCTGGCCGTCTCGGACAGGGACCGACCCTGCTTCCCGCTCCAGCGAGGCAGCGATCCCCCTATGGGGTAAGAGAG
>CAZBKU010000102.1:0-9791 GCA_964492585.1 uncultured Thermoplasmatales archaeon
AAGGATGGGGACACCTACATCCTCAACGGCCAGAAGAACTTCATCACCAACGGTGGCCACGCCGACACCTACATCTACTTCGCTAAGACCGACCCGGGTGAGCGCCATCGGGGCATCTCGGCCTTCATCCTGGATGCTGACATGGACGGGTTCGAGTGGTCCAAGCCCGAGGAGAAGATGGGGATCCGGGCCGCCCACAGTGTCCAGCTGTTCCTGGACGACGTCGAGGTCCACGAGGATCGGCTGCTCGGCGAGGAGAACGAGGGCTTCAGGATCGCGATGCAGGTCCTCGATGGTGGCCGGATCGGTATCGGGGCCCAGGCCTTGGGCATCGCTCAGGCGTGCATCGACGCGTCGGTGGACTACGCCAAGGAGCGCGAGCAGTTCGGCAAGCCCATCAGCAAGTTCCAGGCCATCCAGTTCAAGCTGGCCGACATGGGCATGAAGACCGAGGCCGCGCGCAACATGGTCTACAAGGCCGCCAGCATGAAGGACGCCGGCGTCGACTTCGGCCAGGAGGCCAGCATGGCCAAGCTCTTCGCTAGCGAGACGGCCATGGAGAACGCTATCGAGGCCGTCCAGATCCACGGTGGCAACGGTTACACCACCGACTACCCGGTGGAGCGCTACATGCGAGATGCCAAGATCACCGAGATCTACGAGGGCACCTCGGAGATCCAGCGGATCGTCATCAGCCGGAACATGCTCCAGTAGGCCCAGGGAGCCCTACCCGGCCCCGCCTCACATCTTCAGCTTAGCCCAGCGTCGGGCAGGCCAGGCCTAGCGCGGCCCCGTAGACCGGGTGGCCGACCAGGCCCTAGCCGTCGAGGTTGGGGATCGATGCCCCAGCCGTCGAGGTTGGGGATCGATGCCCCGGTCCCCCGGAGCCAGGCGCTCCAGGGCAGGCTTCCCTCCCACCGGCCGCGGCCGTCATCGATCCCGCCAGCATAGGGGAGAAGGCCTATGTCGGTCACGGCGGTTACAAGCGCGTCGACCGGGGGTAGGTTCCATGACGAGGATCACGGTACGGACGTTGGATGGCGGCGAGACGACGGTGGACGACGAGACCCTGGGCCGCTTCACCAAGCAGCTGGAGGGCTCCCTCCTCACACCGGACGACGGCGAGGCCTTCGCCGAGGCCACCACTCTCTGGAATGGCATGATCGAGAAGACGCCAGCGTTGGTCGTCCAACCGGTTCGCACAGGCGACGTCCAGGCCGCCGTCGACCTGGCCCGCGAGCACGGTCTTCTCCTGTCCGTCAGGGGTGGCGGCCACAACATCGCCGGCACCGCGCTGGCCGACGGGGGCCTCACCCTGGACATGTCCCAGATGCGGGACGTGGAGGTCGACCCCGAGGACCGCACAGCCCGGGTCGGACCGGGGTGCCTGCTCGGAGACGTGGACGAGGCAACCCAGGAGCACGGGCTTGCCACAGCGCTCGGCTTCGTCTCCGAGACCGGGGTCGCCGGGCTCACCCTGGGCGGCGGCTTCGGGTACCTGACCCGCAGCCTCGGGTACACGGTGGATGACCTGATCGAGGCCGAGATCGTCACCGCCGACGGCCAGGTGCGGCGCGCCAGCCCTGGACAGAACCCTGACCTCTTCTGGGGCCTTCGAGGCGGTGGCCACAACCTGGGTGTGGTCACCGAGTTCGTCTTCCGCCTCCACGAGGTCGGCCCGACCGTCACCGGCGGCCTCCGGGGCTTCCCGGCCGAGGACGAGGCCCAAGCCCGCCAAGCGTTGGAGGTCTACCGAGAGCTCACCCGGGAGGCGCCTCGGGAGCTGACCGTTTTCATGCTGTTGCGTCGGGCCCCGCCGGCGCCCTTCGTGCCGGAGGACTGGCATGGAGGACGGATCGCGGTGTTCGTCATCTGCCACGTCGGCGGCCTCGAGCAAGCCCCCCAGGATCTGGCACCGTTGTCGCAGCTCGGCGATCCGATCTTCGACATCGTCGAGCCCCGGCCGTACACCGAGCTACAATCCCTGGTCGACACCACGCAGCCCAAGGGGAACCGCTACTACTGGAAGTCCGAGTACACCGCCGACCTGCCCGACGCGTTGCTGGACACCCTGGGCGACCTCTCGTTGGAGAACCCCATCCCGGGAGGGCAGCTCGCGCTTGCGCACATCGGGGGCGCGCTCAACGAGCGACCCGAGGACGACGGCGCCGTTGGCAACCGCGATGCCCGGTACGTCGCGGCCGCCCAGGCGATGTGGACGCCGGAGGATCCGGAGGGGGAGGCCTACGTCAGGTGGACCCGCGAGGCCTGGAGGAGCTTTCGTCCCTTCTCGACCGGCGGGAACTACGTCAACTTCCAGACCGCCGACGAGGACGAGACCCGCGTGCAGGGGGCCTACGGTGACAACCTCGGTCGCCTGGCGAAGGTGAAGGCCAGCTACGACCCGGACAACCTCTTCCGCGCGAACCGGAACGTCTCGCCCAAGGAGTGAACCTTCATACCCCCCGACGAGCGTGCCCCGTCGGCATGCTCCAGGTCACCGCCGAGCAAGGCGACATCACGGCATGGGACGGCGATCTGATCGTCGTCAACCTCTTCGAGGACGTCGAGCACCCGGGCGGCGCCACCGGCGCGGTGGACAAGGCCCTGGGTGGAAGGATCACCAAGGTCATCCAGGGGGGCGACCTGACCGGCAAGCTGGGTCAGACCCGTCTGATCTACGACGACGGGACCGACCTGCCCGCCGACCGGGTCCTCGTCGTTGGCCTGGGTGAGAAGGAGAGCTTCGACCTCGATGCCGTGCGTCGAGCCACCGGCAAGGCCGTCAAGGCGATCGAGGGTACCCAGGCCGAGACCGCTGCCACCATCGTCCACGGCGGCGGCGTGGGCGGTCTGGACCCGGGCAAGGCCGCCCGGGCCATCGCCGAGGCCGCCGTCTCGGTGACCTACGCGTTCGAGCGCAAAGCCAAGACCGAGGACGACGAGGACGACGAGGAGGGCAGCCTCTCCGCGTTGACCATCCTAGAGGCCGACGAGGACAAGCTCTCGGTCATCCAAGCCGGGGTCGAGCACGGCAACACGGTGGCCAACGCCCAAGCCATCGCCCGGGACATCGCCAGTTTCTCCGGCGTCGAGGGGACGGCCACCAACATCGCCAACCTGGTGGCCAAGACCGCCGAGGATGTCGGCCTGACCTGCACGATCCTTGGCCCCGAGGGCATCGCCGACGAGGGGATGGGCGGGCTCCAGGCCGTCAACCAGGGCAGCGAGGAGGAGGCTCGGTTCGTCATCCTCGAGCACGACCCGGGCCATGCCGACACCACGGTCTGCGTGGTGGGCAAGGGCGTGACCTTCGACACCGGCGGCATCTCGATCAAGCGATCCAAAGGCATGGCCGACATGCGCTACGACAAGGGCGGTGCGGCGGCGACCATCGGCGTGCTCGTCGCTGCCGCGGCCCTGGACCTGGGGGTCCGGGTGATCGGACTGACCCCGCTGACCGACAACATGCCCAGCGGAAAGGCCCTCAAGCCCGGCGACATCATCACGATGCGCTCGGGTCGGACGGTGGAGGTGATGAACACCGACGCCGAGGGCCGGTTGATCCTGGCCGATGCCCTGGACCACGCCAAGCAGTACGACCCGGACCACACGATCGACATGGCCACCCTGACCGGCTCGGTCAGCGTCGCCCTGGGCACCCAGGCCATCGGCATGATGACCGAGGACGATGGCCTGGCCCAAGCCCTGGAGGCCGCCGCCGAGACCAGCCACGAGCGGGTCTGGCGGTTGCCGTTCTACGAGGAGTACGAGAGCCAGTTGGACAGCGACATCGCCGATTGCCAGAACGTCGGGGGGCGCAAAGCCGGTGCGATCACCGCCGGGAAGTTCCTGGCCCAGTTCGCACCCGACGGATGGGCCCATCTGGACATCGCCGGGGTGGCCTGGAACAAGGACAAGCCGTGGTACAACGCCGACTACTACCCCAAGGGTGCCACGGGCGCCGGGGTCCGGTTACTGACGTCCTGGCTCGAGGCGCTCTAGATCCGGCGGGGTCAGCGGAGCAAGATCAGTTGGGCCAACGGGATCCGTCCATCCTCAGCGATCTCGACCGTGAGGGGTTTGCCATCGGTCAACCGCTGGTGGGTGCGCACGGCAGCACTCAAGCCGGTCACGTACTCGCGCAGGTTCGCGTGCTCCTTGCCTCCCAAGCTCAGAGTATCTCGGTTCTGGTTCGCCAACGGGATGCCTCCAGGGCTCCCGTCGAGCCGGGGGGTCATAAACTTTCTCGGGCCGGGCTAGGCACGTGGCCGTGTTGTTGGGAACCGGCGGCAGTGACACGCGCGTGGGGTCGGCTGGCCCGCGCCGGGTCACACGGTCACTGGAGAAGAGCGCACTCGTCGGTGGTGAGGTCCGTCTCTCGAACCTCGACCTTGAACGCATCGTTCCCGGCGACCGCGGCCTCGCGGTCCAGCGCATGCATGAACTCGCGGAGGTAGTCCCCCAGGTTCGCGAAGTCTTGGACGTTCATCGTCTTGCCCTCGTACCTTGCTCGGGCGGCAGGTGACCTTAAAGGTTGCTCGCGGGGCGTTGGGGACCTCGGCCCTGTTCCCCTTGCCCCCACGGCCGCGGGGGGCCTATCGCTGGCTCTCGCAGGGCCCGGATCACGGGCCTCCCGGAGCCGTCCAGGCGCACCTTTATGTCCGGGATGGAGCCTGGACGCCCTGTGTCAACGCTCGTCCCTGTCCCGACACGGTATTTCGTCGTGAGCGGCGCCGCGACCTCGCCCGTCTCGGATCTGAACGCCTTCGACCAGGCCCTGCTTGAGGCCGGGATCGGGGAACAGAACCTCGTGGCTGTCTCCTCGGTGCTCCCGGAGGGGGTCGAGGAGGTCAAGCCCCAGGAGATGCCGATGGGCGCGATCACCCACTGCGTGCTCGCCCAGCAGCGCGGCACCGAAGGGGAGACCGTCTCGGCCGGGATCGCGTACGCGCGGAGGGCCGACGGCAACGGCGGGTACGTCGCCGAAGGCCACGGCCACATGGGCTCCAAAGCCCTCCAGGAGGTCCTCGAGTGGAAGATGAACGAGATCGCCAAGCACCGTGACGTGGAGCTCGGGCAGATCGAGTACATGATCGAAGGCCTCGAGGTGCCCATGGATCACTACGGCGCCTGCATCACGGCCCTGGTCTTCCTACCGTGACCAGCCGACCGAGGGACAGACCCACCAGGAGACCCGACCCGTGAGCTACCAGGTCATCAGTTGCCGGGACTGTGGATCGCCGCGTATCGTGGAGGCCAAGCGCAAGACCAGCCAGTGCCCCAGGTGCGGCAAGAGCTTGGATCTGGACCGCGTGCTCGTCCACGCCGAGACCGACGCCATCGAGGAGGCCCGGGATGCCGTGGGCCAGATCAACGCTCGACGGGCCGACGGCGAGCTCCTCCGCGAGCCCGAGCCCAAGACCGTCGAGCCCGCCGACCGGATCGACCAGGCCCTCCAGCAGGCCCGGGACGCGACCGGGCAGGCCATGCGGGTCAAGCTGGCCGCCCAGGGGCTCTCGGAGACCTTCGAGACGTTCGACGAGGCCCGGTGGGTCCAGGCCCTGGAGCGCTTGGACATCCAGGAGGGCCGGGCCAGGGAGCACCTGGACCGCCTGGTCCAGATGAGCATGCTGGCCCAGCCGCGGCCTGGCAGCTACACCTGGGTGGGTTGAGCCAAGGGCCAAGGGCCAGGTCCGGTGGATGGACCCGTCAGATCGCCGCGATCTGCTCATGGACCGCATCCATGAGGCGCGGGTAGGGCACGATCCCGGAGAACCGGGCCTTCTCGGTCCAACGATCCCCGAAGATCAGGCGCTCCTCGCGGGCTGCGATGACCGTGGTCGGGACCGACTTGACCCCAAGCTCACGGGCCAGGGCCTGGTTGCGGTCGACGTCCACGTGGAGGAAGACCACCGGCTCCTCGGCCATCTCCTGGGCCAGATCGTTGGCCAGGCGCTGGAACACAGGATCGTAGCGACGGCACGGCCCACACCAGCTGGCGGAGAAGTCGATGACGACCAATCGGATATCCTCGCCCACCTGGTCGAGGTCGGGGCCATCGAAGTCGTCCCGGAGGACCGTCACAACGTCCCATGGGGCGTCCTGAGAGGAAAAACCTTCCCTTAGGGACTGCAACCGGTGTGACTCGGACATCACGTGCCCCGGTCGTCCAGGATCGGCAACTGGACCTCGATGTCGGTGATCGTCACCGCGCCGGGGACCCGTTCCGCGTTGGTCGCGTACTGCTCGTTCCAGTTCGACAGGCGCAGGTAGAGCCCCTGCCCGGGCCCGACCTCGGCGGCCACCCCTCCCAGCTCCATGGAGAGCTCCTCGCCGTCGGTGGGGCCCTCGAACCGGATCGGGATCACCTGGCTGTCGATGACGACACGCTGGTCCACCGCGCCGGCCGAGGAGGGGGCGGCCCTGACCAGCGACAGGTAGATCGTGTTGGCCACCCCGGCGGTCACCGTCAGGTTGACCTGGGGGATGCCGGCCAGGGCAAGCGCGTCCGCGTGGTCCTCGGAGAGGGCCAGATCCACGGGTCCGCCCGCCGGTCCCTGGGCGAGGACCACGGGGCCCGGCAAGGAGAGGGAGGTCGGGGTCGCCACGGGCGGCCAAGCGTCGAACCCGAGGCAGGTCTCGCCATCCTCCATGGCCATGGAGACGTTCGAGATCGCCTCGGCGGCCTCGGCCTTGCCCTTGAGATGCTCGTCGAACCAGGCCAAGCGCAGTTCATCGATGTCGCCGCAGGGGCTGCCCCTGTCGCCAGGCTGCGGGAAGGTGACCTGCTGGAGGTCCTCATCTTCTGCAAGCGTGCCCAGGTTGAGCAGGTGGCCGCTTAGATGGGTCACCAGCCGAGCATCGGTCCCGGTCGCCCGGATCTGCTCGAGGTTGGCCACGGCCTGGTTCAGGTTGAACAAGGTGTCGGGGACGCCCTGGATCAGCAACGTCGGCACGTCGATGGCTTCCGGGTAGCTGGCCGGGCTGGACCGCGTGAACCCCTCCATGATGTCCTCGGGGACGGTGTTGGTGGCAAGGGCCTGGTTCCAGGCCTCGGCGATGTCCTCGTGGAGACGGGCCTGGGCTGTCCCGGCCGCGTAGAGCGCGTGGATCCAGCCGCTCTTGACGGCACCGTTCGGCACTAGGGCCTGGGGAAGGTCGTTCCAGGTGATCTCCGGGGCCAGGGCATCCAGGCGCTCGTCGACAGCGGCGGTCAGGAGCTGGTAGGCGCCACCGTAGGAGCCCCCCATCGCTCCCAGCACCGGGTCGCCCGGCGCCTCCAGCTGGACCCAGGCAAGGGTCGAGACGTGGTCGATGACGCGCTGGACGTCCACGATCTCGTGGTCCATGCTGTGCACGCGGGCCTGGCCGGCCGACCCGCCGTGGCCGCGCATGTCGATGCTGACGACACCGTAGCCTCCATCGAGCAGGTCGCCGATGACCCCGGTCGGGGCCCAGGTCCGGTTGCCGGCCCAACCGTGGCTGTGCAGGACCATGGGGACCGGGGCCTCGGCCGAGGCGCCAGCTGGCTTGAAGACCGTGGTCGCGATGGCGGTCCCCCCTTGGCCAGGGATGGTCTCGTTGTGGGCCTCGTGGATCCGGAGGCCGGGCGTGCCGCTCTCGTCGAAGCCGGGCAGGCCCGACAGGCAGCCGGCGGCCACGACCAGGAGGGCGACCAGCGCTACCCCGAGACGTCCCCCGCGCACGGACCAGGATGGCGGCCAGGGGAGCATCAACGTTCGGGTCGAGGGCGAGGAGCCAGGTCCGCCCGGACGAGCTCAAGCTCTCGTGTCCCCGGCGGCCCCAGGTCCACGATCGCGCCCCGGCAGCGCCTGCGCTACGCGTTCCAGGGTGATGTGGGCCGCCCGTCCAAGCCCCCTGTCATGGAAGCTCTGAGCCAGCGGCTTCGAAGACCCCTTGACGGGCCCTGCCATCCCGGTGTTGACATGCGGCACCAACGGCAAGTGGCCCGGGAAGCTTCTCGACCCCGCGACCCGCTGAGCGTCCCAAGTCCACGGTAAGGACTGCTCACTTCCGTGCCTGGCCCGTTGCCCGTGGTGAAGCCAGCAGGTGCGACCTTCCGGTCGAGCCTACCGACACCTCGGACCCCGGCGGACGAGGTCTCATCGTTGCTCCCCGGCTTGCCGCCGATCCGGTCACGCCGCCACCGGACGTTCAGCCCCCGGGTATCGGCGATTTCCGGGTCACAGGGGACGCCGAGCCCCCCGGCCTAGGCAGAGCCTTTCGTCGGGTAAGGCCGAGTAAGGAGGTCCCCCATTTAGCGGTTTGGGGTGGCGCGACGACGCATGCCTCCCCTGGTCTTGCCAGGCAGGTGCCTCGTTCCGAGAGAGCTCCGCCAACACCTAACCTCCTGGCCCCCGGTCCCGGGCAGCAAGGTGGGAAGGCCATGGACCCACGCGTGATGACTCGCCTAGCAGCCTCGCTGCCTGGCACAGGTCCCCCATTTCGAACGTCCCAGAACAAGCCTTATCCCCCGATCACCGGCCTCGTCCTATCGATGGCAGAGATGGTGGAGCCCCGGCCGGAAGGCCGCCGTCCTCGAGCACCTTGGCCCAGCCCAGGAGGCCGCCTCCCTTGCGAGTGACCCGGATCGTGTGCGACCGCTGCCAGAGCCAGGTCGCAGAGCACGCCGTCCTCAACGAGGGCATGGAGCTCATCCTCCGGTACGAAGGGGGCCAGGGGGACCTTCCGCTGGCCGAGCAGGCCTCCAACCGGTTCCGCGAATGCCAACGCATCGACCTCTGCCCCGACTGCCGGGCCGAGTTCGGGGACTGGCTGCGCGCGGGACCCGACGGCTCCCCCCTCCCTCGGACCCAGGATGCGGCCTCGGGCTGACCAGGGTCCCCCCAGGGAGACGGCCCATCAGCCAGGTCCTACGTGCGGCTGTGTGCGACCGTCTCGTGGACCTGCAGCCCCGCTCGATCTACTCCGAGATCTACCACACGCTCCGCCAGCGGGTCGAGGCCCCCGGCGTAGGCAAGGCTTCCCGGCGGTCAGAGGCGGACAGGGGTCCCAACAGCGGTTCGGGGTCGCGTGACGACGCGTGGATCCCGTCCTGTTCTTGCCAGGTGGGCCCATCGTTTCGAGAGAGCTCCAGCAAACCCCTAACCCCTTGTGCCGGTCACTCGGGGTAAGGTGAGCGACACATGAACCCACGCTTGAGCACGTTCCTCGTAGTCTCGCTGCTCATCGGCGGTGCAGCCCTGCCGATGGCCGCCCTGGCCGACGAGCACGAGGACGAGTCCGACGAGACCGAAGAGAACGAGACCGAGGACGACGAGGAGACAGAGCGCTCCGACGAAGAAAACGAGGAGGCCGAAGAGGCCGACGACGACGCCGACGAAGAGGACGAGCGCGACGACGACGAGCGCGAGGAGAAGCGCAGCGTCGAGGTCGAGAGCGACGACGAGGGCATCGAGATCGAGCTCAAGCGTGAGGACGGCAGCCACGAGGACAAGGTCGAGATGAGCTTCGAGATGGAGGAGGCGACCTTCGAGCTCAAGTACGAGCAGGAGACCAACGCCACCGAGCGCGAGCAGAAGCTCGAGGCGACCTTCCAGGCCTTGGCCGAGTACCGCGATACCAACAACAACAGCAAGTACGACCCCGGCGAGCCCATCGTCTCCGCCTGGGCCCTCGGGGAGGACGCCGACGACGCCGAGGTCGACGTCACCGGGGAGGCCAAGTGGGCTCGCCCCAGCGTCCAGGACATCACCGTCGACGGCAAGACCGGCAAGGAGATCACCGTCGACGCCTCCCTTGGCGAG
>CAZBKU010000103.1:0-9777 GCA_964492585.1 uncultured Thermoplasmatales archaeon
GATCTCTCGGGATTCGGGCATCGTGACCACACGCTCGCGGCCGGCCTCATATTTCCACCAGCCCCAGGGGCGCGATCCGGGGCGCTCGCGATACCACTCGCGCGTCAGACGCTCGCCGTGGACCTTCCAGGCGTGTTCCTCGACCAGCTCGAAGCCCTCGGCCGCCGAGAGGCCTTGCTCGCGGTCCGGCAGGACGACCACCACCCGGCCTCCTGGTGCCAGGACCCGAGCAGCGGCCTGGAACAAGCGCCGGTACAGGCCGGCCAGATCCTCGCGGTGGGTCGTCGAGGACCGGCCGTAGGGTGGGTCGGTCACCACAGCGGCCACCGGCGCCAGGTGCTCGGCGACAGCCTCGACGTCCCCCTCGACGAGCTCGGCCTCGGCGCCGATGGCGGACAGGTTCTCCCGGGTGCCCTCGATCATCCCTGGGTCCAGGTCTGAGCCGACGGCCGCGTACCCGGCCAGGGCGGCCTCGAGGATCAGGCCCCCGGTGCCACAGAACGGATCCCAGACCCGGCTGCCCGGCGGAGCGCGGGCCAGGTTGACCTGGGCCCGGGCCAAGCGGGGATGCGTGCTGACCGGGCTGGTGAACGGCCGTTCTTGGGGATGCCGAGCTTGGTAGGCCGACCGGTCGACCAGGGCGGCCTCGAGCCCGACCAGGGCCTGGTCGCTGCCCAAGAGGACGCGCACGGTCCGCTCGGGGTCGGTGAGGTCCACGGTCCCTCGCTTGGCCAGCCGGGCCCCCAGCGAGCGGGCTACCGCGTCGGGCAGCTGGGACGGGATCCCGTCGCCCAACCGCGAGCAGCGGACCGCGAACCGTTGCCCATCCAGGGGCACCTGGTCGGCTAGCTCGACGATGGCGCCCTCGGTCGGCGGGCCCGTGGCGACCACGTGGAGCACCCGCCAGGCCAGGGCCAGCCGGTCGGCGACGCGTTCGGGGTCGAGCTCCCCGCCGGCGACGACGACGCGATCCCAGGTCTCGAGGACCTGCCCACCTAGGGTCTCGACCACGGCGGCAGCCTCGGCTTGGGCAAGCGCTGGATGCTCACCGGAGAGCTCGATGGCCAGGTCCACGGCCCCGCAAACGGGACCGTGGCTTAAGCTGTCCGCGTCGGGGCGCGGACCCTTTTACCTCGGACGACCCTAAGGGAGGCCGTGGAGCCCTGCAGCCAGTGCGGCCGGACCTTGCGGCGGGTCGTCCAGGAGATGGGCCTGGAGGAGCGCCGTGGCCGTGAGCGGTTCTGCCAGGTCCCCAACTGCCCCATCTACGAGCGGTGGACCGGGCTGATGCCGACCACCCAGGTCAAGGGCCGGCATGCCTTCGGGCCCAGCCCGCCCAGCCTCTTCATCGGCCGGTACGGCTACCCCGAGGTCAACGCCGGCCCCCTGGTCACGCCGGCCCAGGTCGACGATCCCGCCCTGATGGACGCCCCGCCGGACTGGACCGGCATGGAGCTGGGCGACGTGTTGGCCCTTCGTTCGGGTCTGCTGCGCTCCAGCGCCAAGGTCAAGGTCACAGACGCCACCGAGCTGGTCGACCCGACCCGGGCCATGGAGGTCAGCCGTGAGCTGGCCATGGCCATTCGCCCGGCCGACACCGAGCTCGAGTTCACCAAGGACGTCGACCTCCAGCTCTCGCCCCAGGTCGCCGGCTTCTCGGCCCCGACCGGGCCCCGGGTCTCGGTCAAGCGCGCCGAGCTGGCCGAGAACCCGGTGGTCCCTCGGAAGGTCGACCAGATCGTCACCGACACCGACGCCAAGGCGGTCACCGGTGCGACCGAGCTCTACGAGCACGGGACCACCACCTACCAGCTCCAGCGCCTGCTCTCGGCCGGCCTGTTGGGCCAGGCCAAGGACCGGCGCTTGGTCCCCACCCGGTGGAGCATCACCGCGACCGACGACATGATCGGCAAGCGGTTGATCGACGAGTTGCGCGACCGGCAGCCGCTTGGTCGCATACAGCTACACGCCGCCGAGATGCACGGCAACCGGTTCCACGTGCTCTTGCTGCCCGGTCCCTGGACCTTCGAGATGGTCGAGGCCTGGATGGTCAGCCAGCAGGTCGAGGTCCCCACCGAGGACGGGACACGGTGGGAGCTGCGCCGGGGGCTCAAGGTCCTCTCGGACTGGGAGCCCTACGACGGCCGGACCAGCTACGCCGACGACGTGACCGGGGCCTACTACGCCGCCCGCCTGTCGGTGCTCGAGCACCTGGTCGAGCGTGGCCGTCAGGCCTCCGTCCTGGTCATGCGCGAGATCACCGACGCGTACTTCGCGCCGGCCGGGGTCTGGGTGATCCGGGAGGGGGTCGCCAAGGCCATGGGCAACGACCCGAGGACCCCCGAGACCCTGGAGGGAGCGCTAGGGTTGGTGACCAAGGAGAACGTCCAGCGCGTCGAGTGGGGAGCCCACTCCAAGGTCGTCGACCTCCAACGTCACCAGACCCGGTTGGCCGACTTCCTCTGATAGGGGGACACCCTACCCGACCCATGAGGATCGTCGGTCGAGGTGACAGCCACCACGGTTCGATCATCGGTACGGGCGGGAGGGTCGATATCGGGAGGTGAGAGAAGGCATCGATGGGACAGGGATGCGTACGATCCACGTCGTTCATCTGGTCACATCGGTGGTATGGTCGATCAGGTCCGTCGCCCGGCCCGGCCTGGGGCCAAGCGTCTCTTGCGTCTCCCTCGATGGTTCCTGCATCTGGTCGCGCTCCTCTTCGTCCCCCCTTCCGGACGCCTTGGCGCATGCCAGGCAGGGGCACGGTTAAACCATGCTGTGCGGATGTCGGCCCTGGGAGGCGACCCATCTGATCCGACGGCTCACCACCATCTTCCTGGCCGCGCTCGTCCTGACCACCGGCCTCGTGGCCCTGCCGGCGACCTCCAAGACGCCCGACGACCTCCGGGCCGGGGCAGCCAAAGCTGAGATCACCCCGCCTGTGACCACGCCCCTGTTCGCCTACACGGCCCGACACGGCCTCCTGGCCACCGGGGAGGACCTCTCCGAGCAGACCTACCCGCGCTTCCTGGATCAGCGGGACGACGGTGTCGACACCGAGCTCTACGGCAAGACCTTCCTGGAGAGCCAGGGCGTCCACACCCGCCTCTACGCGCAGGCCGTGGTCCTGGACGACGGCGACACCGAGCTGGCCATCGTGCTCACCGACCTGGGGGCGCTTCCCGGCGAGGTCCACCAGGCCGTGGCCGACCGGCTGGCCGAGCAGGACGTCCCCATCCCCCGGGAGAACCTGATGATCGGCGCCACCCACACCCACGGCGGGCCCGGCGGCTTCTTCGCCGACCAGGGCTACGCGCTGCTCGGCGGCGACGCGTTCGACCCGCGGATCTTCGAGCGGATCGTCTCCGGGATCACCACGGCTATCGTGGACGCCCAGGCCGACAAGCGACCGGCCACGCTAGCCATCGGGACCACCGAGATCACCGACGCCAGCCGCCAGCGAAGCACCGATGCCCACGTCGCCGGTCACAGCCACGATACCGACCACAAGCAGGAGCGCGCCCGGGTGCTCCGCATCGACGCTGCCGACACGGGCCGACCCCTTGGTGTGATCACCACGTTCGCCGCGCATGGGACCATCGTGGGCTCCGACGATCTCTTGATCACCGGTGACAACCAGGGCGTGGCCGCCCGCCTGGTGGCCCGGGGCATCGCGGAGGCCTCACCCCAGGTCGACAGCGAGCACGACGTCGTGGTCACCTACCTCAACGGGGCCCAGGGCGACATCTCGCCTGTGGGCAGCGGGGACACGTTCATCGAGGAGGCCGAGGACAGCGGCCAACGCCAAGCCCCCGCCCTCCTCGAGGTCTGGGAAGCCCTCGACGGGCAGGGCACCCAGGACGTCGAGCTCGACAGCCGGTTCAGCTTCCTGTGCTTCTGTGGTCAGGAGGTCCAGGACGGCCAACGGATCAGCCCGATCCCGATCCTGGGTGCCGAGGGCACCGACCCGTTCCCCGGTGTCGGGTTCCCCGGCCACGACCCCAAGATCCCGTTCCTGATCGGGCCAGGCCTGGTCCCCCAGGTCGTCCGGCTCCAGGTCCTGCAGATCGGTGACCACGTCATGGTCGGCGTGCCCGGGGAGCCGAGCATGGCCTTGGGCGAGCAGATCGAGGCCGAGATCCTGGCCATGGACGATGTGGACCAGCCGGCCGCGACCGTCGATGTGATCGGCCTGGCCAACGACTACATCAGTTACATGAGCACCGTGCCCGAGTACGATGCCCAGGCGTACGAGGGCAGCTTCAACCTCTACGGCCGGATGACGGGTCCGTTGTTCCAGCAGGAGCTGACCGCCATGGCCCGCGCGCTGTTGGACGACCAGCCGATCGAGCAGGCTTACCAGGGGGTCATCGACACCAGCGAACCGCCGGTCCTGCCGGCCACCGACCAGCTTGACCTGGTGCCCGGGGCCGACCCGGACCAGGTGCTCGAGCAACCGGCAGACGTGACCGTCGGCCAGACCACCCGGTTCACCTGGCTCGGCGGGAGCCCGGCCGTCGACCACCCGTTGGATCAGCCCATGGTCGAGGTCGTCGACGAGGCGACGGGCGAGGTCGTCCTCGACGACCTGGGGTTCGAGCTGGCCGTCCGCTACGATAAGGTGGGGGCCGACGAGCACCGGTGGTCGGTCACGTGGCCGGTCGAGGAGGGCGTCGAGCCCGGCAGGTACGCCTTCGAGGTCACCGGTCGCTACGTGGACCTGCCGGGCCACACGCTCAGCTACACGTACACATCGGCGACGTTCACCGTGTCCGGGTAGGTCAAGCCCCGGTCACGTCGCGCACGTGGTCGCAGGTCACCGTGTCGGCGCTGGGACCGAAGGTCGTCGTCGGGAGTACGCCGCAGTTGGTGTGGGCTCGGTCGACCCAGTAGGGGGTGAACAGGCCGGCGGCCTCGATCGTGTTCCGCTCGGGGAAGAGCGGCACGTCGATCTTGGGTCCGTCGGTGCCCCAGAAGTTCCCGGTGGCGTTGATGATCGTGTTGGCGCTGGCCTTCAGGGCGAAGCGTGCGTTCAACGCGATGTTGCACTCGGTCATCCACAGCGGGTCGGTCTCCTCGTCGTCCATGTCCGGCGGGCTGACGCTGGGCGCATCGGGGATCTCCACGTCCGGGATGCCCACCGAGGGCGGCCGGACGTTGACCTCGACGAGGGCCTCGGCCATGAGGATGCCGTTGGCGTTCAAGCTGACCTCGCAGTCGAAGACGCGGAAGACGGTCCCGTTGAGGCGGAGACCAGCCACGGCGTTCCCGCTGGCGTTGAAGTGGGCCATGTTGGCTCGGCTGTGGGCCTCGATGCCGATCCGGCTGTTGTTGTTGAACGTCCCGCCGAAGACCCGAGCCTCCCCTTCGACGTGGGCGCCATCGTCCCGGTTGTCCGATGCGTTCAGGCCCCGCAGGAACGCCATACCACGGATCAGCAGGCCGTTGCCACCGTTGTGGCTGAAGTTGCCCTTCCGGACCGAGATATCGCCCTCACCCTGGAGGCCATCCCGGTCGTTGTGGCTGCTGTTCAGGCCGGCCAGCTTGGCCCGACCCTCGATCCGGAGACCGACCTTGTTGTGGGTGACGTTGCCCCCCTCGAAGAGGCCGCCGTTGTGGACCTCGATGCCCACGTCAGCGTTGGCTTTGACGCTGTTGTCGACGAACACACCGCTGGAGCACCGGTGCCTGTGACGGTCCGAGCAGGTGCCCACATCGACGATGCCGCCGCCCCCGTTGTGGACGACGACGTTGGCGGTGAAGGTGGCGTTGGTCCGCGCGGCCAGGTGGACGCCGGCCCAGGTGTTGTTGGCGATGAGGTTGCCCGTGACATGGCCCTTGAAGGTGTGAAGCTCCAGACCGACCGTGTTGTTCTCCAGGGCGTTGGCCCGGATCACGACCCGGTGCTCGCTCTGGCCGAGCGAGCCCTCGGCCCGGATGCCCACCTCGGACTCGATCACGGTGTTGTGGTGGACGTCGGCCTTGGTGGTGACCTCGCCGTCGGCCACCAGGTGGATCCCGATGTCGAAGTTGATGATGACGTTCCCGCCGATGGCGGCGAAGCCGTCGCCGCTGACGCGGACGCAGACCGTCTCGTCGGGGTCGACCTCGATCTCGCAGGTGTTGTTCTTGACGAACACGGTGACATCGCCACCCACGACCACGCCTTGCTGCACCCCGAAGAAGACGTTGTTCTCGACGTGGATGGACCTGGAGCTGACGTCGGGGTCGTCGTCGGAGCTCTTGATGAGGATGCCCCGGTCGACGTGGACGAACCGGTTGTTGGTCACGCGGACATCGTCGCTGTCGTAGATGATCATCTCGCCCTGGGCGAAGTTGGTGCCGGAGAAGCCCTTGCTGTTACCCGAGTCGATCAGCTGGCCTGAGACCTCCACGTTCTCGACGTTGTAGAACGCCCGCTGTTCGTTGGGGCGCAGGGTCCCGTCGACGTTGACCCCGTTGACGATGTTGCCGCTCATGCCCCGGATGGCCTGGCGGGATTCGTACGGGATCGAGAAGCCGTGCGTGTTGTTGTACAGCTTGTTGTCGACCAGGTCGATGGCGATGGTGCGCTGCAGCGAGATGCCGACCTTGTTGTCCTCGAGACGGTTCTTCTCGACCGTGCCGAGGACATCCTCGAACAGGATCCCGCTCTCCTGGTTGTTGCTGAAGGTGTTCTCGACGAGGTTCACGTCGGACTGGCGAGCGCCGAAGGCCCCCCGCCAGTTGTTGACGATCTCGTTGCGGTACATCGTGACCGAGGAGCGCAGGAACCGGACGGCCTCGCTGTCCTGGTCGGTGACCGTGTTGCCCTCCATGTAGAGGGTCGCGTCGGTGGCGATGACCCCACCGTCGCCGTCACCGATCTCGTTGTCGTAGAGCTCGGCGTCGGCCAGGCGGGTGACCACGACCCCCCAGTGGCGGGCCCGGGTGACCGTGTTATCGTACAGCTTGCCGTGGGCCGACTCGGTGAGCCGGATCCCGTCGAAGTTCTGCTTGAACGTGTTGTTCCTCAGCTCCGGCGTGGCCCCTTGGGCCTGGAACCCGATGTGGCCCCCGACGACCACGTTGTGGTTGACGATCGGGGAGCCGCTTCGGGCCACGATGCCCTTGCTGCCGAAGTCGTTGACGCCTGTGGGTCCTTGCAGTTGGTTGCCGACGACCCGGGGTGAGGCGTGCTTGCTCGAGATACCTGTGACGACGAACACGATGTCGTTCTCGAGGACCTGGCCTCGGTCCCCGACGTTGTCCAGCCGGATGGCCTTCTGGGCGTCGAGGGTGTTGTCTCGGATGGTGAAGTGGATCGAGTCGATCCCCTCGACCTGGATGGCCCAGCCGTCGGGGGCTTGGATGTGCCAGTCCGAGATGATGAACGGTTCTGCTTGGGTCCCCGACCCATCGGTCACGCAGCGGCAACCGCTGGAGGCTGCCGGCGTGGTGAAGTCGGAAGGCTCGTCGATGAGGATGGGGCCGTGGGGTGTGTCGGCGCCGCTCATGCCCGGCGGAGTGGTGAACCCCACGCTGGAGGCGACGATGAGGATCGCTAACGTGACCGCCTTGCCCCTCAGCATCTCGGTTCAACGGGAAGGTGCGCTGGGCAGTATAAAAAGACTCACGTGGAACGGGGTGGGAGTGACACCCGTCGAGTGTCACCTCGGTGAAGAGGGCCGGCGGGAGACAGCTCCCGGACCCCGTCACTGGCCGGCCGGCAGGCCGCTGGCCACGCCGTGGATCAGGCCCAGGCTGGAGAAGATGGCCTCCTCGACCCGCACCGTCTTGGTCGCTTGTTCGGGGATCGTGTTGACCAGCGGGAAGCCCGGCGGCTGGTTGAGCAACTCCTCGATCCCCTTCTCGGGGCTGCCGAAGGCCAGGGCCACACCCTCGGGTTCCAGGTGCTCCTTGCTGAACAGCTTACCCTCGCGGCTGGTCCCCAGGATGGGGGCCTGGTCACGCAGGGCTGTGGAGAGGCTCGGGGCCCTCTCGACATCGTAGCCCAGGTGCTCGTCGGGCCGCGGGGTGTAGGGGGCCACGCTGAGCCGGCCCCGGCGACCCTCCTGGACGATCACCGGGATCTGCTCGCCGCTTTCAGGCTCCTCGTCCTCGGGCCCTAGCACGAGCTCGACCGGATCCCGCAGGCCGATGTCGACCTTGTCGCCGACCAGGGCCCCGAACCGGACCTGGCCGGGTTCGACCTGGGGTTCCACCAGGTGCAGCGGGAGGTTCAGCGGTGGCAGGACGCCGACGTGGCTGAGCTCCTGACTGATGGGGAACAGACGCTTGCGCAGGTAGGGGGCGGTGGCCTGGTACTGCAGCACCCGGGAGACCCGTCTGCCATCCTTGTGGGCCGGGTCCTCGTAGACGACGATCTCGTCGACGCCGAAGATGGCGGCGGCTCGACCGATCAGACCGATCTTGTAGGTGGCCACCCGCGGGTCGGCGGTCTCGCTGGTGACCGAGCCGGGGACGACCAGGGACCGGACGCCGGTCATGCCCTGACCCTCCTGCGGGCGTGACCGGGGAGGTGCTCTGGGGGCATCAGTTGCCGTCCGAGCCGTTGGCAGAGCGCTTCCAGGTCTCGACCTGATCGGTGGAGACGCCCAGGGCCTCGGCGACCTCCTCGGTGTCGGCGTCGGCTAGCTGACCGGTGACGACGATGCCATGCTCGCGCAGCCCCTCGGCCCGCCGGGGACCGATCCCGTCGATCGTGGTCAGGTCGGCCTGGGCTTGCCAGCCTTCCACGGTGGCCACACCCACGCCAAGCGCCTCGGCGAGGGTCTCAGCGTCGGCCTCGGCGAGCTGGGTGACCGTGGTGATGCCGTGCTCGGCCAGCTGGTCGGACCGGGTGTTGCCGATGCCGGTGATGGTCGTCAGGTCGTCGGTGAGCGCATCGCCGGTCTCCATGGGCTCGGGGATCTCGACCGTGCCGTCCATCCCGATGTGTTCCCGGGCGGTCTGGATCCAAGCGGCCACGCGCTTGGGGCCGATGACGTTGCCCTGGATGCTGACGTCGAGCTTGCCCTGCTTGGCGTTGACCTCCTTGAGGACCGCGGCCGGGTCGGCCTCGGCCAGGTCCGAGATGGTCGTCAGGCCGGTGCGGGCCAGGAGCTCGGCGTACTGGGGACCGATGCCGGTCAGGCTGGTCAGCTCGACCTGGGCCTGCCAGCGGCTGACGATCTTGGGAGAGAGGCCGAGGTGCTCGGCGATCCTCTCGGTGTCGGCTGCCGTCAGGTCCGAGAGGGTCCGGATACCGATGTCGGCGAGGTAGCTCTCGTAGGTCTCGCCGATCCCCTCGACGGCGGTCACCGGCTCGCCGTCGCCCCCGGCGGCCGGGCGCCCGGTCTCGGTTGGGGCCTCGGTGGAGGCGATCGGTCGGCCGGACTGGGGGTCAGTGGGGGTCTGGGCGGTAGGCTGCCCCGCCTCGCGGGCCGCCGGTTCAGGGTCCATGGTCGTCTCGACCTCGGGCAGGCCGGTGCCCGTCTCGCCGACGGGTCCGCTGCCGGGACCCAGGAACTCCACGGAGAAGGTGTTCGACCGGCCGAACACCTTGTTCTCGACGATGAAGCCGCGGTCCTCGGTCTGGACGGCAGCCATCTTGCCGAACGGGCTGTCTCTGAGGACCTTGACGTTGAGGATCTCGGTCTCCTCGCCGGTCTCTTCGCGCACGGAGTCTCGGACCCATTCGGGAACGGTCATGGTTATCGGCGAGCGATGGGGACCTCGCCTTTTCAAGGTTCTGTCGGTCCAGCCGGGGGCCACAGGGGAGAGACCACCCGT
>CAZBKU010000104.1:0-1001 GCA_964492585.1 uncultured Thermoplasmatales archaeon
CGCTGGTCCGGATCCACGACGTCGACCCCGAGGCTGTCGGCCTCGGCGACTTCGGTCGCCCCGGCGACTACCTCGGGCGGCAGGTCGAACTCTGGCGCAACCAGCTCGAAGAGTGGCTCCTCCCGAAGACCTCCGAGCACCGCGAGCTGCCGCCGCCCGTGCTCGACATGATCACCGGTCCGCTGAAGGACGCCTCGCCGATGGCTGCGCTCCGCACCGGCGTCTCGGCCCTCTCGGCCTTCACCGCCGAGCCCGAGCCGACACCGGAGGGAACCCTGGAGGCCGGGGTCGACCTCCTGGCCAAGGTCCCCATGATCGTGGCCGCCCACCACCGAGCCCAGCAAGGCCAACCACCGGTCAGCCCGCCGGCCGATGAGAGCCATGCCGGGGCCTTCCTCCACGCCCTCAACGGCGAGGTGCCGACCGACGAGGCCCGGCGGACCATGGACATGGCCCTGGTCCTCCACGCCGACCATGGTCTCAACGCCTCGACCTTCTCGGCGCGGGTCACGGCCAGCACCCTGTCCGACGTGTACAGCGCTGTGACCAGCGCCATCGGCACCCTGAAGGGGGCCCTCCACGGCGGCGCCAACACGAACGTCATGAAGCTGCTCGAGAAGATCGACGCCGCCGGCGAGGATCCCGTCGAGCACGTCAAGGGCATGCTTGAGCGCAAGGAGAAGATCCCCGGGGTCGGTCACCGCGTCTACCGGACCATGGACCCCCGGGCCGTCCACCTGCGCGAGAAGTCCAAGGCCTTGGGCCACGAGAAGGGCGAGCCCAAGTGGTACGAGATGACCGCGGCCATCCAGGACCACCTGCACGAGACCAAGGGCCTATGGCCCAACGTCGACCTGTACTCCGCGTCCACCTACCGGAGCTTGGGCATCGACAAGAGCTACTACACCCCCATCTTCGCCATCAGCCGGACCGCCGGCTGGCTGGCCCACGTGGACGAGCAGCTCGAGGACAACAAGCTGATCCTGCCACGGGCCGAGTAC
>CAZBKU010000104.1:1011-5972 GCA_964492585.1 uncultured Thermoplasmatales archaeon
GGCGTCACCGACCTCGACTGGCAGGACCTTGGCGACCGCTGACCAGGCTTCAACGGGCTCGGCCAAGCGTTGATATACCCTCTCGTCCACGCCAGCCCATGCGTTGGCTCTTGGGAGCGCTGCTCCTCACCGCCGCCCTCGGCGGCTGCCTCGGCGACGACGCGAGCGACCCGGCCGTCGATCCCACGACCACCCAAGGCCTGGATCGGGTCGACGGCACACCGCCGACGGTGATCGCCGTCATCGACACGGGCATCAACCCCTACCACGCCTACTTCCAGGGTGGCCCGAGCCCGGAGCAGGTCCCGGCCATCGCCAAGGAGGCCCGGCCCATCGAGCTGGCCCTGGAGGCTGGCTCCTACGACCAGGCCGTGGCCGCCGACGAGGCCACGTGGCAGGGCATCCAGGAGGGCGAGCTCGTCTGGTTCTCAGGGACCCGGGTGGCCGGTGTCTCCCTGGCCCCCGCGCATGCCGACAGCGTCCCCGGCCCCGTCCTCGACGACGATGGGCATGGCACGCTGGTCGGCCACACAGCCATCGAGGCCGCTCCCCACGCGGTCCTTCTCATGGTCGAGATCGACGACGACGAGCAACTGGTCGACGCCATGGGATGGCTGGCCGACAAGGACTGGGTCGATGTGGTCTCCGTCTCCTGGGGGAACAACCCGCCGGAGTACGCCGAGGGAGAGGTCATGATGGGTCTGCCAGCGGCCTACCGCCAGGCTCACGCCAGCGGCAAGCTGATCCTCAACGCTGCAGGCAACCTCCCCGTCCCCCACCTGCACGGCGAGCATCACGCCCCACCGTTCATCGTGGCCGTCGGCGGTGCCCAGAACCATACCCACGGTGAGAGCGTCCTGGCCTCCAAGCTGCCCGACGTGGTCAGCGACTTCCAGACCGCCGGCCGGGCCACGCACACCAGCACGACCGAGGCCCGGACGGCCGCCGGGACCTCCCTGGCCACCCCCCGAGCCGCCGGCACCGTGGCCGAGGCGCTCTGGCTGGTCCGCGATGCCGGGCAAGATGCCACCCCCGCCGAGTTGCGCGGAGCCATCAACCAGACAGCGGTCCTGTGGGAGGCCACCGGTTACCAGGCCGACCCACCTGAGCAGCCCGACGACCTGGTCGGCGCCAGCAGCCCGGTCCTGGCACCGCCCGTCCAGATGGGCTGGGGGTACGTCGGACCCGAGATCGCCCCCACCATGGCCGAGATCCTCCTTGGCCAGGGCGACGTGCCGGAGAAGGGGCCTGAGGTCCAGGCGGTCATGCAGGCCAACCTGGCCGCCCGCCAAGCCCTCTGGAACCGGTGACCAGCAGCGGCCAGGTGGCGCTCCCCCCCGCCGGACCGAGAGGCCCACGTAGGTTCAGCCTCCTCCCACCTGAACCGAGAAGGTCCCTGGTGGCTACTTCCGGGCCATGCCGGAACCCCTAAGCCCCAGCGGCACAGATACGCGTACGATGGAGCGCAGCGACCTCGTCCGCCTGTCCAAGGTCCTGATCGTCGGCGGCCTGGCCCTCTTCCTCCTGGCCGTGGTGGGTGAAGTCCTTGGCTGGTGGAACGACCTTGGTCTGATCCTCAGCACGGCAGGCCTGCTCGTGAGCCTAGGCGGGCTATCGGTTGGGCTTGGCACCCTCTTCCTGGACCAGGGCGAGGAGGTGGCCGTCTTGGCGGCCACCGCCGTCGGCGGGATCGTCTCGCTCCACGACAAGCAGGACGCGATGCTCGGGAACCAGGACGCCATGCTGGAGAACCAGGACGCCATGCTCGACAAGCAGGGTCGCACCGTCGACGTCCTCGATCGGATCCAGCGCCTCCTAGACGAACGCCTCCCAGGCTCCCGCTGACACCGGACCAGGCCGAAGCGGTCAAAAAGGACCGCCGCTTTCGCGCCCCATGGCTGAGGCCGAGGCCCAAGGAGAGGGCCCTGAGGAGAACCATGGCCCCTCCCCCGTCGAGCTCACGGTCAAGGGTCTGATCGTCGGCGTCGTGCTCGCCCTGCTCTTGGGTGCGGCCAACATGTACGTCGGCATGCGGGTGGGTCTGACCGTCTCGGCCAGCATCCCGGCGGCCGTGCTCTCCATGGGCGTGCTCCGGTTCTTCAAGGAACGCACCATCCAGGAGAACAACATCGCCCAGACCGTGGCCTCGGCCGCTGAAGCCCTGGCCGCAGGCGTGATCTTCACCGTGCCCGCCCTCCTGCTCCTGGGCATCTGGCAGGAGGTCGACATCCTGGACACCTTCCTGATCGCCATCGTCGGCGGCCTGCTGGGCGTCCTCTTCGCCGTGCCCCTGCGCAAGGCGCTGATCGTCGACAAGGGCCTGCCCTTCCCCGAGGGCGTGGCCGCTGCCGCCGTCCTGGAGGCTGGTCACGGCGGCCGGGGCTCCCGGCTCTTGGTCGCCGGGGCCATCACCGGGGGCATCTTCGCCTTCCTCCAGCTGGGGCTTGGCGTGTTCCCCACCACCGCCGAGTGGGCCACGCGAGCCGGCGACACGCTCCTCTTCCTCGGCACGGATTTCTCCCTGATCCTCATCGGCGTGGGCTTCCTGGTCGGCCTGCGGATCTCCAGCCTCATCTTCGCCGGCGGAGCCTTCGCCTGGTTCATCGTCCTCCCGCTGCTCTCCAGCTTCTCCGGTGTCAACTTCCTGGACGTCCCACCCACCGGCGGCCTGAACGCCGTGGACGCCGCCTTCGCCATCTGGGATAGCAAGATCCGGCTGTTGGGCGCCGGGGCCATGTTCACCGGTGGCGTGCTGGCCGTCTGGAACCTGCGGGATTCCCTGGGCACCGCCGCCCGCGAGGGCCTGGATAGCTACCGGGGCGTCGGCCGGGAGGACACCGACGCGCTCGGCGTCGGCGACCTCCCGATGAAACTCGTCCTGCTGGGCTTGGCCATCTTGATCCTGCCGCTGGCCTTCCTCAACATCGGTGCCCTGGAGGTCCCCTGGCAAGGCCTCACCACCACGGCCCTGGTCGTCGTCGCCGGTTTCCTGCTCTCGGCCGTGGCCGGCTACATGGCCGGCGTGGTCGGCTCGTCCAACAACCCGGTCAGCGGGGTCACCATCTTGGCCCTGGCGGCCACCTCCGGGCTCCTGCTCCTCTTCGGGGTGCAGGGCGAGGCCGGTATCCTGGGTGCCCTCTTCGTGGCCGCCTTCATCGCGGTGGCCGCGGCGATCAGCGGGGACACCATGCAGGACCTCAAGACCGGCCACATGGTCAAGGCCACCCCCTGGAAGCAGCAGATGGCCCAGATGCTCGGCATCGCCGTCTTCGCCCTGATCGCCCCGTTCGTGCTGGGACTGCTCGACGACGCCTTCACCATCGGCTCCAAGGTCATGCCGGCCCCCCAGGCAGGGCTCATGGCCAGCCTGCTCGAGGGGTTCTTCGGGCAGGGCGTCGACCTGCTCATGCTCAGCGGCGGGGCCCTGATCGGGGCCGTCACCGCCGCGGCCGGGTTCTCGGTCCTGCCGGTGGCCGTCGGCGTCTACCTACCCCTTGGCCTGTCGGCCCCCATCTTCGCCGGCGGCCTGCTCCGCTACGGCGTCCAACGCTACGCCGAGAAGGCCGGCGCAGACGAGGCGGCCAGCGAGCAGCGAGGCACGCTTCTGGCCTCCGGGGTGATCGCCGGCGAGGCCGTGGCCGGCATCCTGCTGGCCGGCCTGATCGTCCAGGACGCCTCCACCGGGACCACGCTGACCGTCGACCTGGCCCCGCTGATCCTGGGCTTCCTGGCCGGCGGCGGGGTCCTGCTCGTCCTCGGCCGCGGCCGCTGGCCGATGGCCCTGGCCCTGGGATGGGCCCTGGCCGGCACCCTCATCACCGTCTTGATGATGCTGGAGGTCACCTGGGCGGCCACGCTGCCAGCCGCCGCCGTGGCAGCCCCTCTCCTGGTCGGCTTGCTCGTCGGCCTGGGCGTCCCGGTGGCCGGTGGGGCCTACCTCCCCAACTGGCTGGCTGGCCTGGCCTTCGCCCTGCTTGGGGTTGGACTGGCCGTGCTCCTGGCCGGGGGGACCCTGGTGACCAGCCTGGCCGGTGGCCCCCTGGTGGGCTTGCTGATCATGGCCTACGGGGCCGGGGTCATCACCTACCTGGCCCTTCGGCCCCAGGTCCTCCCGGAGGACACCTGACCGTTCACCGACCCGCCCAAAGGGTTTAAGCCTCCCCAGGTGACCTCGACCACCATGGGAGAACGGAGGCACCGGCCCCTGGTCGTCCTGGCCCTCAGCCTGGCCATGCTGACCGCAGGCTGCATCGGCATGACCGACGACCAGACCGGCGACCAACCCCTGGACGTCCAGACCCAGGACCGAGGCGACAGCGACGACCAGATGAGCGCCGACGAGCGGACCCAAGAAGACGAGGGCCTTGAGCCCACCCAGGTCCCACCCTTCTACGCCCGCAAGACCATCACCGTCTCAGGGGACCTGACCCTGGAGACCCTACCGGCGATCCTGTCGACCGTCAACGGCGAGGTCACCGTCCAGCCCGGCCCCTCGGACAGCTGGGAGCTGGTGGCCACGCTCACCGGCCGAGGGGACTCCCCCCTAGAAGCCCGCG
The DNA here is from genome assembly GCA_964492585.1 of uncultured Thermoplasmatales archaeon. Lineage (GTDB taxonomy): Archaea > Thermoplasmatota > SW-10-69-26 > SW-10-69-26 > SW-10-69-26 > CAYXGD01. Next base: position 5,568 of record CAZBKU010000104.1, read on the forward strand.
AGCAACGGGAGCGCATGACCTACCGCGGGCGCAGCGGTCCAGCCGGCGACCACGCCCTGGCCGCCCAGGTCCTCCTCGAGGAGGACGACAACGATCAGGGCCCGATCACCCTCGGGGCCAGCGGGAGCGCCACCGGCGACCTGGACCTGACCGTGCCCGAGGACCTCCTGTTGGATCTCAGGGCCCAGACCACCAACGGCGCCATCGACGTCTCCGGCCTGGACACCCAGGAGCTATCGATCGACACCACCAACGGCCAGGTCACCGTGTCCGACGTCCGGGCCTCGATCCTCCGGGTCGACACCACCAACGGCGCCATCGACGTCGACGCACGAGGGACCGAGGAGGTCACCCTGGACACCACCAACGCCCAGGTCACCGCGACCCTGGTCCCGGCCGAGGATG
>CAZBKU010000104.1:5982-9770 GCA_964492585.1 uncultured Thermoplasmatales archaeon
CTGCGGGTCGCCGAGGACGACGACCACGGCCACGACGCCGAGGCCGAGACGACCGACGGCGAGGTCACCATCGAGCTCGAGGACGGCCAGACCACCTACGACGAGGACCGCGAGGAGGCCACCTTCGTCACCGCTGGCTACGACGACCGGCCGATCCAGACCCGGATCACGTTGGATTCGACCAACGGTGGCATCCAGCTGGGGCCCAGCTGACGACCACGACCCACGAGGTAGCACCATGGGAGGATATCGACGGCTCGCGTTGCTCTTGGGGCTCCTGGCGATCAGCTTACCCTTGGCCGGCTGTCTCGGCATCGATCAGGGTAGCTTCGACGATCAGGATCAAGACGGGACCATGACCGCCGACGAGGAGGTCCGCAGAGACGAGGGGGTGGGACCGAACGTGCCGCCGTTCTACGCCGAGGAGGTCCACCGGATCACCGGCGAGATCACCCTGGATGAGCTCCGGGCCACCCTGGCCACGGTCAACGGACCGGTCAACGTCACCGCCGGCGACGGGACGGAATGGCGGCTCGTGGCCCGCTTGACCGGCTACGGGACCAGCCCCGAGGAAGCCGAGGCTCAGCGTGACCGGCTCAGCCTCAACTGGTCGATCGGGACCCCCGGCGACCGGTCGCTGACCGCCATCGTCGAGCAGGAACAGCAAGACGCAGACACGGCCACCGGTGCCCGCACCGAGGCCAGCCTGGACCTCGTGTTGCCCCGCCAGATCCTTGCCACGTTGACTGGCACCAGCACCAACGGCGAGGTCAACGTCCTCGACCTGGAGGCCCGCGAGCTGATCCTGACGGTCACCAACGGTCGCGTCCACGTCCAGGAGACCACCACCGAGCGCCTGACGGCCACCAGCACCAACGGGCTCGTCGACGTCACCGTGGATGGCACCCAGACGGCCACCCTGGCCTCCACCAACGGCCAGATCCTGGCCACCATCACCCCCGGAGCCACCGGGGTCGTGAGCGCCTCGAGCACCAACGGTGGTGTCAACCTCCAGGTGCCCGAGGATCCTCAGCGCGGTTACGATGCCGAGGCCACCAGCACCAACGGCCTGGCGGCGATCACGCTCCAGGATGGCGAGACCTCGGGCCCGTCAGACCCCGGCCGCGCGAGCTTCCGGACCGGGGGGTACGAGGACCGGGAGATCCAGACGACGGTCGCCGTGACCTCGACCAACGGGGGCGTCCACCTGGGCCCGGCCTCGCCGGACCCGCCGGCCGACAGGTCGGCCGGCAGCAAGGCCTCCCCCGCCCTCTGTCCCTTGAGCGTCACCTGCTGATCCCGGGTCAGGGGATCGCGGCCCGGGCCGCGTCGTCGGCGGCCTCGTTACCCTCCCGAGCCAGCCAGGCCAGGTCAACCTCGTCGAACCCGTCGAGCAGCTCGCGGGCCTGCTGGTAGAGGGGCTGGAGGTTCTCGGCCCGGACCTTGTAGCGTCCCTTGAGCTGGCGGATCACGAGCTGGGCGTCGCCGCGGACGGCCACCTCGGAGGCGCCCTGGGCCTTGGCGAAGCGCAGGCCGAGGATCAGGGCCTCGTACTCGGCCTCGTTGTTGGTCGCCCGACCAAGGCTCTTGCTCAACCGCTCCTCGCGTCCACCGATCCGGACGATCGCACCGGCCCCGGCCTTGCCCGGGTTCCCGGAGCTGGCACCGTCGAAGTGCACCGTCGCGCGGGTCATCGCTCCCGAGAGGGGAGGCCTGTTCAAGGGTCTTGCGATGGGGATGGTGACGGTCGGCCAGCCAGCAAGGGGCCACGGACACCAAGCAGAGCTGGACGTCGGGAGGTCTGGGTCCCTGACCGTGGCTGGCCGGAGGTTCCAAGCGCGAGCCTTCAGGCGTCGATGGGGCGGCCTCCACCATGCGCGCGGTCAACCTTGTCACCACCACGCCCGGCGGGGGGCCAGCCGTCGTCCAAGCGACCCAGGGCGACGACCGGTTCACCCGGAAGGTCGCCACGCTTGCCCCTTTCGAGGTTGCCACCAAGGTCCACGACGCCGTGGGAAGCTGCCATCCGCTCTTGGGCCGGTAGGACGGTGCCGCCTGGCGTAGGGGGGTGCAGATCTGGAGGAGCTGACCGAGGCCATCCGGTCCCTGCTGGCCCTCGAGGGCGTGCGGGCTAGCACGGTGCTGGTGGAGGCCATCGGGCCAGCCTAGCCCTGAGCGTGCGTGAAGCCATTGGGAAGCGGGCCGCCGTGGGCCGCGGTGCTCCAGATCGTCGGCTCGACGGACTCGGGTGTCGGGGAGTCGACCCAGACACGCACCGTCCATCCCCCCGTGTAGCTCAGGGCCTGGGGATCGGTGATCTCAAGGCGAAGCGGGCTCTGGCCGGTGACCGGGTCCGGGTCAGGGCACTCGAGCAAGAAGCCGGTGCTATCTGCGGTGCAGTGGTCGGTGGGGACCTCGGCGGCCATGTAGAGCGTCGTCGAGCTCTCCCAGATCGTCTCCAGGACCAAGCCCGTGGCATTCGGGGAAAGCTCGAAGCTGTGGACGTTCTCGCAGTCTTGGGGCGAGCACACGTAGGCGAGGCCAGCGCCCGTCCCCACCCCCGTGACCGAGGCGTTGGTCGAGGCGGTGGCCAGCAGGACACCCGGCGCCTCTTGGGGCGTCGAGGTCGCGTCCAGCGCGTCGTCCTGGTCGCAACCCTCGCACGTCGCCGGGTCGGTCTCGGTGCCATCGGCCCCGTCCTGGCCGATGCAACCCGCCAGGCCGGCGGCCAGAAGCACGACACCCAACAGCATCACCTTGCCATGCGAACCCATGGCCCACAGGTGGTCCTGGCCCTTATCAAAGGTTACCGACACGTCGTCGAACCCGGGTGGCCGATGGGGGGTCGAGGCCCACGGCTGTTCGTGGTAGGTCGTCGCATAGCCTTGAAGGGAGGGAGACGCTTGCCCCCTTGATGGACTTCAGGCTGACGGAGGAGCAGAGGCAGATCAAGAAAGCGGCTCGGCAGTTCGCCGAGCAGGAGTTCCCCAAGCACTCCCGGGAGATGGATCGGGAGGAGAGCTACCCCCACGAGCTCGTCCAACGGGCCGCCAAACAGGGTCTCGTGGCACCCAGCCTGCCCGAGGCCTACGGCGGTGCGGGCCTGGACGCGTTCACGACCATGTTGATCGCCGAGGAGCTCAACCGCTTGGACGCCGGTCTGGCCGGCGCCATCGGCTCGGTCAACTTCGGGACCGAGGCCATCCTCGAGATCGGCACCGACGACCAGAAGGAGCGCTGGCTCAAGGGCATCGCTGACGCCGATCAGGTCAGCGGGGCGGCCATCAGCGAGCCCGGCGCCGGCAGCGACGTGGCCGCGGCCACCTGCCGGGCCGAGAAGGACGGCGATGCCTACGTCGTCAACGGCACCAAGATGTGGATCACCAACGGGACCGTGCTCGATTACATGGTCACCCTGGTCGAGACCGACCCCGAAGCAGAGAACCGGCACGCCCGGCACTCGCTGTTGATCATCCCCAGCGATCTGGACGGGTTCCAGGCCAACAAGATCACCGGCAAGCTGGGCATCCGTGCCTCGGACACCGCCGAGATCGAGCTCAACGACGTCCGCGTGCCCGAGGGGAACCTGCTGGGCGAGGAAGGCAAGGGCTTCCACTACATCATGAACTTCTTCAACAACGCCCGGATCGGCGTGGCCGCCCAGGGCGTCGGCATCGCCCAGGGCTGCATCGACCTGGCCAAGGACTACGCCACCAAGCGCCAGCAGTTCGGCCAGCCCATCGCCAACTTCCAGGGCATCCAGTTCAAGCTGGCCGAGATGGCCACCC
>CAZBKU010000105.1:0-3971 GCA_964492585.1 uncultured Thermoplasmatales archaeon
ACCTCACCCCATCCTGGAACCCCTATCTGATGATCTTGCCTTCACGCCCGACGGCCTGGTCCTCCCGGTCCAGGTCACCAACCTGGGCAACGCGCCGTTCAACGGGACCCTCCACGTCGACCAAGCCAGCCAGCAGGCCGGCGCCAGCGTGCACCCGGCCACCCCCGAGCTCCCCCCGGGCCAGACCCGCCGGGCCAACGTCACCGTCCCCGACCCGGGGGCCATCGATGACCTGTCCCTGGACGTCCAAGGCCAGGACGGCACCACGGTGGCCGGCCACGCCCTGGCCTTGCCCGACGATCGCCCGGACCTGATGGTCCTCCAACACCAGATCACCCCCTCGGCCCCGGCCCCCGGGGAGCCCACCGAGCTCCGGGTCACCGTGGCCAACAACGGCCAGGCCGCTGCCCGTGACATGAGCGTGGACATGTTCGTCGACGACGAGTTCGCGCTTCGCGTCCCCCTGGACGCCCTGGACGCCGGCGATTCCCGCACCGTCGAGTTCACCTGGCCGGCCTTCGAGGGCCGACATGCCATGAAGGTCGTGCTCGACCCCGGCCAACGCATCCCCGACCTCTCCCTCGACAACAACGCCCTGGTCGTCCTGACCAAGGCCGGGGCCGACGGTTCGTCGATCGCCCGGTTGATCGAGGAGGCCCGCGAGGTCCCCACACCGGCCCCCTTGATCGTCCTCTGGGCCGTCCTGCTGGCCCACGCCGTCATCGCTTGGAGGCGACGGCATGCCTAGGCGGTCACGAGAAACCCTTTTGACCCCCCGCCGGACCCTGGACCCAGGCACGCCCCCTGCGTGGGGTCCAGGCGCGGCCATGCGGCGACCGCGGGCCGATCCGGTCGGCTCCCGCAGACCCGCTGCCCAGCCTGTCGGTCTTCAGGAGGTGACCCGATGAGCCCGAACCAGCCAGGAACAGACGGTCAGCAGGGTCGCTCCAAGCTGATCATCGTCCTCCTGGCTCTCACCGTCGCCCTGGCCGCCCCCCTTGGCGCCCTGGTCGGCGCCGGGCCCCTGGCCGATCTGCTCCACGGTTCGACCAGCCAAGAGGCCCCCGGCGTGTCCCACGCAGCCTCGCCGGCCAGTGAGGACCAAGACGCCCAGACGGCTCCCGAGGGCAACCTCACCCTGGCCCGCCAGACCCTGCTGGACGCCGCTGGGGCCCGGGACCTCTCGGTCCAACCCCTGCCGCTGCCCCAGCCCTCGGCCTACGATCCCCTCGAGCATGCCCTGCGTCAGTGGCTCTTCATCGTCCATGGCCACGAGGGCCAGGCCCACCTGGACCAAGCCCTGGACCAGGCCGGTGAGGTCCCCGAGGACCTCGAGGCTCCCCTGGCCCAGCTCCTCTTGGCCCACGCCCAGGCGACCATGCTCCAGCGCGAGGCTCTGGACGGGTTGACCGACCAGGACCGCGCCCGGCTCCAGGCCATGGCTAGCCAGCCCGGCGCCCTGGCCAGCCACCTGGACGCCCCGCCCCCGTGGCTCCAAGAGGTCGCCGACACGGTGGACATGGCCAAGACGCTGCAAGCCTCGCTGCTGCTCCTGGATGCCACCGACCAGGTCCTCCCCGAGCTCGAAGCCGCTGAGGCCCAGGGCCAGACCGGCAGCGACCCCGCCAAGATGCCCGACCAGGAGACCCCTCAGGCCGCCACCGTGCTCGACGCCCTGTCGGCCATGGAAGCCGATCAGGAGGATCGAGACGGGGTCGAGCCTCTCGACGACCTGCTCGGCTACCTGGTCCGCGGGCGCGTGGACCCGGCACCGGCCGTGCCCCTGACCACCCAGCTCGGGGACCTGACCGGTACCGATGCCCTCGGTGAGGTCCACGGCCTGCTCCCGGCCCCCGGGGCAGCCTTGCCCGCCCAGCTCGACCGGGAGATCGGCCGCCTGTACGCCTCGGCCACCCTCTCCACCGAGCTGTTGGCCACCGAGGGCCCGGCCTCCCTGGCCACCGCCCACCTGCTCCGCGCCCGGTCGATGGCCCAAGCCCAACCCACCCTGGCCGCCTGGTCCACCGCCATCGACACCCTGGACCTGGACACCCGCACCACGGCCAACCCGCACCTGGCCGCCGCAGGTGCCCTGGACCAGGTCGCCGGGTTGCCCGGAGCCCAGGCCTCCACCCTGGACCTGGTCGCCTTCGGCCTGGGCGCCGACGCCAAGGCCCACCCCACCGTGCCCCCGGCCGGCGCCGAGGACCTGATCCCAGCCTTCAAGGCCTTCTACGATGCCACCGGCCACCAGGCCTCGGCCGGTTGGCAGGACCAGCACGCCGCAGCTCTCTCCAGCCTCTCCGAGGACCAGCGCCGCGCCCTGGCCACGCTGCTCCAGGCCACCGCCACGGCCACCGAACTGGCCGACCGGGCCACCCAGGACCTGGATCCCAACACCTACGATCGCCTCCAGGCCGCGCTCCCGGACGTGGCGGCCTTCACCCAGGGCCAGCCCCTCTCCCAGGACGAGCTCTCCGAGGTCACCTGGGCCCTCTCGGCCCTTGGCAGCGTCGACCTGGACCTGCTCGGCCAGGCCGCCCTGGTCAGCGCAGCCGGCACCGACACCGCCCTGGCCCTCCTCGACGACGGGTCCGGGCCCGGCGCCGGCGGCAGCTCCCCGGCCACCACCCAGGCCAGCCACGATCAAGCCGCGTGCCCCGAGGCCTCGCCCCTGGCCGACTGCGAGGACGGTATCTGGTTCGCCGATCCGGCCGGCCTGGTGGTCCTCGGCGGACCCGAGGCCTCGACCCACACCCACGACCGGGCCCCCAGCCTGCTGCTCGACTTGGGCGGCGACGACCGGTACCGGGGTCCCGTGGCCGCCGGCGGGTTCGACCTCAACGTCGTCTCCCTGGCCGTGGACACCGGCGGCGAGGACGTCTTCGAGGCGCCGGTGACCAGCCAGGGCTGGGGCCAGGGCGGTGTCGGCCTGCTCGTCCAAGCCGGCGGGGATACGACCTACCGGCTAGGCCAGTTCGGCCAGGGCGCCGGCGTGGCCGGCATCGGGGCGCTCATCGACCACGGTGGCGACGACAGCTACCGGGGAGGCCAGGCCGTCCAAGGTGCCGGTCTCAGCGGGCTCCCGGGCCTGGGCCTGCTGGCCGACCGGCAAGGCCAGGATACCTACAACGCCCGGGAAGGCGTGGGCCGCACCACCGGCGGGACCCTGGTCGACCTGGGCGGCACGGACACCTACAAGGTCAACCAGGACCCCCTGGGCATCCCCCTGGACGAGCCCGTCGACGCCGACGACGTGGCCGATGCCCTCTTCGACACCCGGCGGGACAACGCCCTCTGGCTCGACGGTGCCCACGTGTGGGACTACGGGTTCGGGATCGACGTCGACACGAGCGAGCTGGACCACGACGGCGACACGTTCCCGTCCCTGGTCGAGGCCCTGGCTGGAAGCGACGCCAACAACAAGAGCCAGACCCCCCGGTCCCAGGCCCAGGACAACGCCGGGACCGCCGGCGACGACGACGGGGACGGTAGCGCCAACCTGGCCGAGGAGGCCGCCGGCACCTCGCCCCGCAACGACAGCCAGTCGGCCTACAGCCTGCCCGAGACCCTGCCCCTGGTCCCCAGCGAGCTGGCCGACCTCTACACCGAGCTGCGAGCCCAGCACTCCGAGGCTCCGCCGCCGGACGGGTTGATCCTGGACGTCCGGCTGCCCTTCGATCAGCGAACCCAGCTCAGTTGCGCGCTCCCGCAAGGCGACGCCGTGCCCATCACCATCATCATCGGAGGCCTCGCCGAGATCGGCGGGGATTCCACGCCGTGCCCGACCACGCAAGGCCCCGGCCAGGACCGGGTCCACGAGACCGCGCTCACCACCCGGTCCGGTGACCAGGAGACCCTGCGCAACGAGGCCACCCTGGGCCTGGTGGCCATCGGCGACCTGTCCAACAGCACCTACGAGCTCCCCTACCTGCTGTCCCTGGATCTCGGCGGCAACGACACCTACGAAG
>CAZBKU010000105.1:3981-9698 GCA_964492585.1 uncultured Thermoplasmatales archaeon
TCCTGGTGGACACCGAGCACGAGACCCGGCAGGAGAGCATCGAGGGCCAGCGCGAAAAGACCGCGCTGCTTCCCCTGACCCACCTCGACCTCTCCGGCAACGACACCTACCTCGGCGGCGACCTGGCTCACGGCGCCGGCGGCGGCCTGCTGGTCGACCTGGGCGGGTTCGACGCCTACCATGGTGGGCTGTTCACCCAGGGCGCTCTCGGCGGCATCCTGCTGGACGCCGGCACGGCAGACGACCGGTACAACGCCAGCCACGCCAGCCAGGGCACCGGGGTGCCCGCGGTCAACTTCACCGGCCTGGTCAGCAGCCAGGATCTCACCGGCTCGGACGACGGCGACAGCCAGCCCCAACGTCAGTTCACCCACGTCCTGCGCGCCCTGCATGGGACCGTCTCGGCCAGGACCCTGCAACCCAGCCTGCTCCTGGACGCCGGCGGCCACGACACCTACACCGCCGGGGAGGTCTCCCAAGGGTACGCGGCGGTCACCAACACCCTGACCGGGGAGCGCAGCCCGATCGGCACCCAACCGCGTTCGCTGGCCACCAACGGCACGTGGCTGCTCGGTGGCCTGATCGACCGTTCCGGCGACGATGCGTACACAGCCGGCGCCTACGCCCAAGCTGTCGCCGGACCCGGCGGGCTGGCCCTCTTGGCCGACCGCGACGGCCAAGACGTGTACACGGCCGGCGGAGCCGTCAGCCAGGCCGCCCCGGACGTACGCAGCTTCACCACCGCCGACGGCCAGGCCGACGACCGGGTCAAGCTCCCCGGGGCAGCCCTGCTCCTGGACCCCGGCGGCCTGGATACTTACCTGGCCCACACCAGCCACGGCACCACCCTGGACCGGTCGGCCGAGCGCAACGACAACCTCACTCGAGAGCGCATCCCCCTTGGCGAGGCTCACACCGGCGAGGAGCTGGCCGGGGACACCGGGGACGCCCGAGCTCTCGGCGGGCAATCCCTGGGCATCCTCGAAGCCGTCCACGCCGACCTGGAGGGCGACCTCGACGACCGGGACGACGACGGCTGGCCCGACAGCGTCGAGGCCGTGGCCGGCACAGGCGCTGGGTCCCCAAGCGATGCCCCGGCGGCCACCCACGAGGAGGTCGAGGGCTTCCTGATCCGGTTGCCGACCGCCGGCCTGGCCGTGGGCGACGACGGTCCGACATCCTACGATCAGGACATGATCCTGGCCGTCGACCTCGGCGGCGACAACGTCTACACGAACAACGCCGGCGGGCCCCTGCTCGATCCCCTGGCCACCCAGGGTGTCGCCAGCTCCAACCGTGAGGCCCCCCAGGACCTCACCCTCGACCAGTACCCGGTGACCGCCGTGATCGACGCCGGGCACGCCACCAGCACCTTCCAGACCGAGCGCGACCTCTCCCAGGCCGCTTCCCTGTTCACCGTGGGCATGGTCGTCACCGCCGGTGGCCAGTCCACCTTCCAGGCCCCGACCACCGAACGGACGATCCTCGAGGTCCCCGAGGGACCCACGCCACGGATCGACGCCAACATCTCCGACGGGGAGTGGCCCCTGGAACGATCGATGACCTGGGCCTCGACCCAGCAACCCGACCTCCAGCGGCCCGGGATCCTGACCGCCGGGCACGACGGCGCCCGGCTTCACATGGCCACCCGGATCCAGGATCCCACCCCCGACGAGCGCGGCGAGCTGGACCGGTTCCACGTCTACGTCACCGACAACGCCACCGACGGCCAGGTCTTCGACCGGCTGACCATCACGCCGGAGGATGGCGGCCAGGTCACCGACCAGCACCTCGAGGACGCTTCCCGGGGACAGACGACCTGGGCCGAGGACCGGCAGGAGGATCCCAACCGGACGCGGGCCCGGATGAGCTACACGGATGGCAACTGGACCCTGGAGCTCACCCGGCCGAACAGCGAGGCTCGCCTGGCCGTGCCCTTCGAGATGAGCGACGACGTCGTCGGGGAGACCCTCCACCTGGAACTGTGCCAACCGACCGACGTCGTCAACGAGCGCCCGTTCCGGCAGGTCGACCGCCTGGACCTCCACGGCGAGCGCCTGGTCCTCTCCGATCCCATCGGCCAGACCTTCGACGCCGACGACGTCGGCGGCGCGGTCACCCTCGAGCTCCGGGGCGAACAACCCACGCTCAGTTACACGCGCTGGTGGTGGGAGTGGGACGAGGGTGGCCAGACCCAGCGCGAGGGTGATCTCTCCACCCCGGACACGTGCAAGCTCTTCGAGACCGAGGACGTCTGGTCCCTGCCCGGCCACACGACCGCTGCCTTCATCGAGTACCACGATGCCGGCACCGGCGAGACCTGGAGGCTCCCGGCCACGGGGACCGCCACCGACGGTGCCCTGGGCTACCCCGGCGACGGCAACCTCACCCAGGAGGTCCGTGGCTGGCAACCGATCCACCCGCAAGCCGACACCGGCCAGCCCGACCCGTTGTTCGAGGGTCCCGAGGTCACCCAGGGAGCCGCCGTGGGCGGGGTCTCGCTGCTGGTCTCCGTGTCGGCCACCGACGGCCGGGACACCTACGAGGCCCACCGACGCTCCCAAGGGTACGGTGCCTTGGGCGGGATCGGGCTCCTGGCCGACCTGCACGGCTCGGACACCTACGAGGGCCGGGCATGGAGCCAGGGTGCGGCCACGGACGACGGGACCGGCGTCCTGCTGGACCTCTACGGCAACGACCGCTACGAAGCCATCGAGACCTCCCAGGGGTTCGCCACCGACAACCCCCAGGGGACCACGCCGGCCATCCTGGAGGACACCCGGCCGGTGGCCGAGGCCTGGCAGACCCCGGTCAGCGCCTGGCTGATCGACCTCAGCGGGTTCGACCACTACGCCTACGAGGACGAGGACGCCAAGCGGGTCGACCTGGCCGACAGGACCGATCCCAACGGTGACGGCGAGGGCCGGTACCGATCGTTCCCCGGCAACGATCAGGTCTGGTCCCAAGGCGTCGGCGGCGCCGGCATCGACCACCTGGCCGACCGGTACCGCTGGGATGAGGACGTCCCCCAGGTCGCCGCCTCGGCCAGCCTGGACCTGCTCAAGGTCCACCCCGAGCCCGAGGGGGACTGCGAACAACGTGTCCCGGATCCCCACGAGCCACGCAGCACCGTGGATCCCTTCCCCAGGGAACCCGGCACCGGGGCCTTGGTCGTCAACGGGACCGTCTGCCTCGAGGTCACCGTCCGGGTGGCCGACGGCAGCCAGGTGGCCCCCTACCGGGTCGAGCTCCTGCGCGAGGGTCAGCAGGTCACCGTGACCACGGCGCCCACCAGCATCGAGGACGACCGGCTGTACCGCTACGTGCTCCGTGTGGGGACCCAGGGCGACCCGGATGGGTACGAGGAGTGGCGGGCCGTGGCCTACGTGGGCCCCGAGGAGGCCCGGGACGACCAGCCCCTGGTCGCCGGCGTCCAGCCCGTGGTCGACCACGTGGACGTCAAGATCAGCCAGGCCCCGACCATCGAGCGCTTCCAGGTCGACCAGGACGCCTTCTCGCCCCATCCAGCCATCGGCGAGGCCGGCCTCCCGATCCACGTCGAGGTCACCAAGGACGTCTCCGAGGATCCCCTGGTCCGCCAAGGCTACACCAAGGATCGGGCCAACGTGCCCTGCCCGGCCGACACCGACCAGCTGTGCAACCGCTACCCCTTGTTCCTCGGTGGCAGCGGGGACGGGACGTGCTGGCTGTCCCCCAACCGCCCGGACAGCCAAACCCCCTCCACGATCGGTCGGACCACCAGCCAGCCCGGCGCCCAGACCAACGCCTCCGGGTTCGGTTGCCTGCACGACCTGCCTCAAGCCGTCACCCTGCTCGGCGGCCAACCCGGCGGGCTCGTCCAGGAGGGTGACGTCGATCAGGGCCGCGACCTCCTCGACGACGCCCTACCTTACGACGACCTCGACATCCGCATGCTCGACGGGCCCCGGTCGGCCGTCTACCTGGACGACGGGGACGGGACGATCACCGCCTACACCGAGCAGGGTGGCGACGTCGACACGTACGGCGACCTGAGGCTCACCCCCCTGCTCGACGAGAGCGACGCCACCGAGCCCCGGACGCTTCGGCCCGCTGGCACGCTCGTGCGCCCTACCGACCCCGAGATCACCGACGAGGCCACGACCACCGCCTGGCCCGGGACCGACTGTGGCGAGCCCGCCCTGGCCACGGTGGACCTGGCCGATGGCACCGCCGTCTATCTCGACAACGGACGCCTCGATGACGACGGCCACCGGGTCATCGACGCCGGCCCCGGTGACTGCCCCGGCGACATCCGCCTGGCCCACCCGACCCTGGCCGCTGGGACCGTCGTGGCACCCGAGGACCCCGACCACGAGGCCGGCCATCCCTTGCAGGTCATCGTGGACCACGAGGACGCCTGGCATCTGACCGACGAGCCCGGCACCGAGAACCAGGACCACGTCCCCACCGGTCCCGTCTACCTGGACCTCGACGCCAGCGGCACGGTCACCCTGGACGACGTGCGCCTGGGCCCCGCCCCGGCCAGCGCCAAGGGATCGGCACGTCTGGTCGTCCACCACGCCGGCCTCTGGTCCGGGAACACGACCCTGCACGCCCAGCTTGGCACCGTGGCCAAGGCCAGCCAGGGCCAGGCCCCGGCCCTCCTCAACACGACCCAAGCCACCCCGCTGATCGCCGAGGGCTTCGGCCAGCACGAGGCCAGCCCGACAAGCCCATGGCTTGGCCCCGATGCGGGCCAGGAACCCGGCTGGTCAACGGCCTGGCTCGGGTTCGACGAGACCCGGACCTACCCCGATGGGCCCCGCCACGGCCTGGAGCTCCGGGTCCGCCACGTCGTCCAAGAGGGCGACGGCGCGCTGGAAGGCACGACCAGCGACCCAGACTGGGACGGACGGCCGTGGAGCGTGCTCGACTGCTCCACCGCCGCGGCCGACCGTGGCCTGTGCCTGGGAGCCAGCCTCGGAGGCCACGACCTGACCCCCTCCAGGCTCGAGCTCTACCTGCCCACCCGGACCGAGCAGGCCGTGGTCCTCAACGCCACCGACGCGGCCGGCCGCAACCACACCGTGACCCCGTGGTACCTGGAAGGCGGGGTGCTCCACGAGGCCCGGTGGAACGGGTCAGAGGTCGACGACGGCGAGCAGGAGCTCCTGCGCGACGGCACCTACAACCTCTCCCTGGTCGCCCGGGACACCCTCCAGAACGGGACCGTCGAGGAGGACCGGTACGGCGACCGCGTCCACGGTCCCCAGGTCCTGGTCGACGGGTCCCCGCCGACCGCCACGCTGGACCTCCCCCGGTTCGTGGGCACCAGCCAGATCGACCCGATCACCGAGACCTTCCGGGTCCCCTGGTCGGCCACCGACGGGGACGGCGCCGGGATCGAGGAGGTCCGCATCTACGCCGCCAGCGGGACCAACACCGGTCCCGGCGGGTTCGACCTGGTCGACGTGGTCCGTGGGGAGACCGCGGGCGTGGCCGACGTCCCGGTCCGAAGCGGCGAGGACGACGTCCGCGTGGTCGCCGTGGCCATGGATCGGGTCGGCAACGTCGAGGGCGTCGAGGAGGCCAACCACTGGCCCGGCGGGAGCTGTGCCGAGAACCCCAGCAAGACGCCCTGGCCCCCGGACACCGGCACGCCGCCCACACCGGATCTCGACGACCACTGCTTCCACACCGAGGCCGGCTCTCGGAAGGCCGCGTTCAAGGCAGGC
>CAZBKU010000106.1:0-9658 GCA_964492585.1 uncultured Thermoplasmatales archaeon
GCTGTAGCGCTGGTTCCGAGAAGCTCCACGAACGCCCGCGACGACCGTTGCAAGGCGTTCGTGAGAGCCGCCGGACTAGACGCAACCGGGTTCTGTCCGGCGGACGGGAGAACAGAACCAGACGGCGCTGTAGCGCTGGTTCCGAGAAGCTCCACGAACGCGAGCACCAGCGAGCGTTCGCGGACCGGCAGACTAGGCGCAACCGCAGTCTGTCTGCCGTGAACCGGAACCACAGACGATCCGGTAGCGCCGTCTCTGGCGAGGTGCCTCAACGCCCTCTCGACGACCCAGCCCTACACCTTCGGCCTGAGCACCTTCTCGATGTAGACCTGGACGACGTCGACCTTGACTGGGTCGCCCTGGATCTCGATCACGCCCTTGTCGTAGGCGGCCAACCACGCCATGGGGCCCTTGCCAGCCAGATCCTCGAAGATCCGGCGAGGGATGGCGAGGCACATGGGCGGGGCCACGCCTTGCCTAGCGGTCACCTCGCCAGTGTTGCTGTCGACCACGAACCGTGCCGGATCGGCGCCGGTCAACGCCAGCTCGACCTTGCGAGGCAGCGGGGCGCCGTGTAGCAGCCCGCTGTCGATCAAACGCTCGACCTGGGCCTGGAAGCGAGTGGCGGCGGGTGTCTCAAGCATGGCCCACGTGCTGGTGATCTCAGGGACCGTCAACCTTGCCGTTCTTGGTGCTGTTGCCAGGCGAACGTCCGACCGCTGTCAGGGTACAGGTGGAACCTTGGGATCCCCGAACCCTCCCGGTGGTCGACCAGCTCACCGATGGGCAAGGGCCCCTAGGGGTATCTCGACACCCTTTTGTTGGGATGGCTGCGATGACCTGCTGAGGGTTCAGTGTGACGTCCCGGATGCCCAGCCTCCTCTTAGCCATCACGATGGTGACCTCCCTGCTTGCGCTCACGCCTAGCGTGACCGGTGCGATGGAGGCCCCCACGCTCTCGGGATCGCCTGCCATCGACGGTAACGTCGAGGAGGCCGAATGGAGCGCCGCGGAGAGGTTCACCTTCAACTCTCCCCGTGCGGGAACCTCGACGATCCACATCGGCTACCTCGATGACGAGAACCAGCTCGCCATCGGCGTGGTCCTCGCAGACGATACACCGGAGACCACAGGGAGCACCCAGGACCAGGTCGAGGTACTCGTCAGCCCCGACTCGCCGGTCGAGGAGGAAACCGACGGTGACGATCGCAAGTTCGTCATCGAGCGCGATGGGAGCTTCCAGGTCCATCTCGGGAAGAACGAAACGGTCGGGTTCCGCACCAGCACAGAGGACAGTGGCTCCTCGTCCTCCGGCGCGGACAGCGACGTCTGGCGGTACGTCACGACCGACAAGGGGACCCTCTGGGTCGCCGAGATGCTCATCGAGGTCGGCGACTACGCTGCCGGCCAGTCGATCGCGGTCGCCGTCAAGCAGGTCGACATCGACGACAACGCCGACGAGACGTCGAAGACGACCAGCCGGCCAAGCAGCCTGGACGAGGGGAAACCCTCCACGTGGGAGAAGACCACCCTGACCGGCCGGCCCAACACGGTGCGCTTGTCGGTCGAGCCTGCCCAGCAGGAGGCTGGTGTGGGCGGCGATGTGGTCGCCACCCTCCCCGCCGATGCCGACGGCGGCCGGCTCACCGTCGAGGTCGACGGTCCCGGCGAGGGGGGCTTCACGCCGATCTGCAGCTTCGAAGAGGCCGACGCGGGCCCCAACCGCTGCCACTTCGCGCCCCTGGCCACGGGCTCCTGGAAGCTCGAGGCGGTCTGGCTGGGTGACGGTGACTACGGTCGAAGCACCCAGGAGGAGACCGTCACCGTCGAGCGCCCGGTGCTCGACGGGGACACCGTGCTGGAGACCGGTTCGCTGCGGGTCTCGTTCCCGGCCGAGGCCGAGGGGGGGATCGCCGAATGGCGCTACCTGAACACCCTGGTGACGGCTCGGCCCGTGGGCGGAGACACCCTGGATCTCGAGCGCCTGGACGAGAGCAACAGCTGCCGGTCTGACCCGGTGGTCGCCATCGTCAACGACGAAGATGCAGCCTTGGAGCTCACGTTCGACCCGCCGGTCCGCCGGGCAGCGCTGACCCTGACCTCGCCCAGCGACTCCTTCGATGCCAACATCCAGGCCTACACGTCCACTGGCCAGCTGAAGACCGAGCAGAACCTCGCGGGCTCGTGCAGCCAACCGGCGTTCGCGAGCCTCGGCGACGTCGAGGACGACGTCGAGCGGGTCCTGATCGAGTACAGCGGCGCCGACACCCAGGAGGTCCTCGATGTGTTCTTCGCCCACCCCCTGACCTCCACGGCGCCCCACACCACGGTACGGGCCGACCCCCATCCGGTGCACGCTGGCGGCCTGACCACGCTCCATGCCACGGCCGGCTCCCCCCACCGCCTGACCAAGGCCCACGTCTCCGTCCAGATGGGGTCCACGGCCTTGGAGACCCGCACCTGCAACGCGGCCCCCTCCCAGGTGTGGATCGATTGCCCGGTCAACGTCGAGGTCCCCAGCGATGCCAACAGGCTCTCCGTTCTGATCACCAGCACCGACCGGTTCGGCAAGACCTGGAGTGCCGGACACGACGTCGACATCGCACGGGACACCGTCCCACCCCAGGGCCAGATCCTGCCTCGGCCCATGCTAGCCGGCTCCGGTGCGGCCGTGGCCGTCAACGCTTCGGCCCAGGATCCCTCGGGCATCGAGCGCATCGACATCCGAGCCTTCGATCAGGCCGGCCAGACCCTGAGCGAGGAGACCTGCCAGCCGACCATCCTCACCCCGATCACCTCCTGCATCATGGGCGTCTCTCCCCCAGACAGCGGGACCGCCCTCGTCGAGGCGACCTTCGAGGACAGGGCAGGTAACACGGCCACGGTCGGACCCAAGCCGCTGCCGGTGCGCTCCACCGACACCGACGGTGACGGGCTACCCGACGATCTCGAGCTTCAGATCGGGACCAGCCCCAACCTTGCCGACACCGACGACGACGGTCTGTCCGACGGCTGGGAGGTCGTCGGCGTGGACCGCAACGGCGACGGCCGCTCCGAGCTGGATCTCCAGGCGCTGGGCGCAGATCCGCTGATCCGCGATATCTTCATGGAGGTCGACTGGACCGAGCGCGGTTCCCAGAGCCACAAGCTCGACTACCACGCGATCCAGCTGGTCCGCAACGTCCTGCTGGCCCAGGGCATCCGGCTCCACGTGGATGCCCACCAGCAGGGCGGGCCCTTCGATCCTGCCCGGTTCGACCATGGCCACGCGGCCCACCGGGCGCTCATGGACATGGGTCGGTCCGGGATCGTCTATCACGTCCTAGCCGGCGAGGTCGAAGGCCCGGCGGCCAGCGACGGCCAAGCCATCTACCTCCAGGTCCCGCCCACCTCGGAGCAGAACCCGAGCAAGGTCGGCGCCCAGCTCCTTCGCCAGCTGGGTCAGCACCTCGAGCTTGGGCCGGGAGGGGGCGGTCCCGCCGAAGGGGATGCAGGCACACAGGTCGTCTACACCGAGGACTACAAGCCCAACCATCTCTCGGTGTTGAACAGCGCGTATGCCGAGGGGATCTTCGTCGGCACCGTCGCCCAGGATACGGTCCAGATCCCGACGTTGGCCGGCGTGACGATGGGCACCATCGACGAGCAGGCTCTCGACGAACCCGCGGGCCTGGACATCGACCTGGGCCAGCTGTTCGACTCGCTGAAGGCCGGCGACACGCAGATCCTCGAGGAGGGGTCGATCACCGACCTGACCATCCGGTACGCCTGCCCCGACACCGGTCCGATCCGCTGGACCTCAGCGCTCGGGGCCATCGACTGGAACTGCGATGGTACGAGGAGCGGGACCGGCGTCGATGTCGACGTCAACCGTGGTGCTCAGAACAGCGGTCTCGGCGAGCTCGTGTCCAGGAACGACTGGGACGGCCTGAGCTTCCAACCCTCGGCCTGCCCGCAGTTCGCCCTGATGCTCACCGAGCAGGAGGATCACCCGGCCTCCGAGGCGGCCCACGACCAGGCCTACCCGCCCCTGGGCCTTGCCCCATGCCCGCTGGAACCCCGGCCCACCCTCGAACCGGAGTCCCACATCTGGGCGGTCACCGAGACCGGTGTGCCCTCGGGCGACATCGAGGCTGCAGACCGGGTGGACAACGACGGGGACGGCCAGGTCGACGAA
Organism: uncultured Thermoplasmatales archaeon; assembly: GCA_964492585.1. Taxonomy (GTDB): domain Archaea; phylum Thermoplasmatota; class SW-10-69-26; order SW-10-69-26; family SW-10-69-26; genus CAYXGD01. The sequence goes on from CAZBKU010000106.1 coordinate 4,178, forward strand.
GGGTTCGCCGACACCGACGACGATGGCATCGTGAACCTCATCGACGGCTGTCCCACGGTCATCGACGTGGCCCAGGAGGACAGGGATGGTGACAACCGCGGCGATCGCTGTTCGACGGTACCCGGACCGGTCGAGGGGCTCCAGGTCGTGGCCAACGCGACCTTCGGGGTCCGGATGAGCTGGGAGGCCAACGAGACCGCCTGGGGGTACAACGTCTACAAGATCTCCGGCGGGAACGCCACCCGGCTCGACGCGGACCTGTTCCCCAGCACGCGGTCCACCAGCTTCCAGGACAGCGCCGGCGACGCCTCGGCCCGGTACATCGTCAAGGCCGTCGGGCACCTGGGCGACCAGAGCTACGGTGAGGTCGTGACACCCACACAGGAAGGTCCTGGCGCTGGCGGTGACGGTGGCGCCGGTAGCGACGGTGATGGCCAAGGCGAGGAGGGTGTGCCTGGCCCAGGGGCCGTGCTCGCCATCATGGCCGCGTCCTTGGCCGCCATGGTCGCCCGAAGACGCCGTTGACCGGGGACGACACCGGGGGCCACCGCCCCCGCTCTCCATCTTCCGAGGCAGCCAGAGGAGGCTCGGTCGGCCAGCACCGCCCGTCTTAAGACCACCTTACCTGTATGCGGGCTGAGCGCTGGACCTTGGCGCTGCCAAGGCCTCGATACCGGGCGACCGCTGTGCGGTTCATCCCGCTCGCTCGACATCGACAGGGTTGATGTCTCGCTGCGCCCGTAGCCTAGTCCGGACAAGGCACTGGCCTTCTAAGCCAGTGATCTCGGGTTCGAATCCCGACGGGCGCGTTCCCAAGCCAGGGGCTCCAATGTGGCGGGCTTGGGAACGCGCCCCTAGTCTCCCGAGACCGGCGACCCTTTTGTCCCACCGGCCTCTGGATCCCGACGGGCCTCTGCCATCGATCCCCTCAACCCGATCCACCGTCGGGATGAGAACCGACGGTCCGTCGGCAGACGAGGCGGCACTGTGTTCTGTCTGCCGAGAAGACGGCCGCAGGGCGTCTGAGAATCCGACGGGCGCGTGAACGCCACCGGACCACCAAGGGACCCTCCAGAGAGGTGGTTGTGTGTCCCCTCCCTTTGGCCCAATCCTTATGACGGTTCAGCACCACTGAGAGGACGTGGCCGAAGGAAGCGAGCTCGTGGAATGCGAGATCGAGGACGTCGTGATGAGCCGCCAGGGGCCAGTCGTGCTCTTGTCGCCTCGCGACGACCCGGACTCGCTGCTCCCGATCTTCATCGACCACGCGCAAGCCTTCAACATCCAGTCGGCCCGTCGAGGCCACGTCCCCCCTCGCCCGATGACCCACGACCTGATGAACAACGTCCTCCAAGAGATGGGCGGGGTCGTCGAGAAGATGATCGTCGAGGAACTCGCCCAATCCACGTTCTTCGCTTCGCTGTTCGTCGATGTGGAGGATAACGGCTCGACCGAGAACCTCCACTTCGACGCCAGGCCCTCGGACTGCCTGGCGCTGGCCGTGCGAGCCCACGCCAACATCTTCGTGCGACGGCGCGTCCTCGACAACGCAGCCATCGATCGGGCCGATATCGAGCACGAGGAGCTCAAGGTCCAGCGGACCGACGAGGACATCGACCTCGGCGTGGAACCCTGACCTCCTCAGGGACTCCCGTCGCCACAGGGCCTCGGCGCGCCGCGGAGCGGCGTCATCCTCCTCACAGGTAGCGGAGGCTACCTGCTCGTCGGGTTCCTTGTCCGCGACACGCCCAGGAGCTATCCTGATGGCGTCCCTGTGGCTCGGTCCGTCCCATCGTCGGTCAGGGTCCACCCTCTCCACGGCTTCGCACACAGGGCGGACCTCGGCCCGCGTCCTACAGGATCACTCCATGCCCGGGTGATCCGGGAAGCCGATGCGGACGTCCTCCTCCAGGTCGATGGCCTCGGAGGTGATCGTCCATGCCCGGGCCCCGTCGCCGGCCTGGCCGAAGGTCAGCTCGACGCGGCCTTCCTCCTCGAGGGTGTCCTGATGGGGTTGCAGGGCCTCGACCACAGGTTTGGAGGCCTCCAGCGTGCACGCCACGACCTCGTCGAGCTCCAGGTCGGCGTCCTTGCGCATCTCCTGGATGCGGCGGAGGACCTCGCGAGCCAGGCCGTCGGCCTTGAGCTCGTCGTCCAGGTGGGCGTCCACGAAGACGCTGCCGCCGTCGAAGCTCTCGCCCAGGATGCCCTCGGGGACCTCTGTGGTGAAGCGCACCATCTCGGCGGTGACGGTGAACCCGCCCAGCTCGGTCTCCGGCTGCGTGGCGAAGGTCTCCTTGAGGGCCTGGCCGTCGGCCGACCGGATGGCCTCCATCACCTGGGGCGCATCGCCCTTGAACTCGGGGCCGACCACGGAACGGACCGGCTCGGCGACGGTGATCAGCTCGCCCCAGTCCCGGCCGGCGTACTCGATCTGGCGGGCGTTGGCCTGGTCCTTGAGGACCTCGGTGAGGTGCTTGCTGGCACGCTCGACGCTCTTGCCCCCGGCCAGGACGACCCGGGGCACGGGCCATCGGAGGGACAGGCCGGCGCGTTCGCGGGACTGGCTGACCGACTCCACGATCGCGCGGACGGTGTCCATGTCCTCCTCAAGCTGGTCGGCGACCAGGCCCTCGTCCGGTTCGGGCCAGAGCTGGGCGTGCACGCTGCCGGCCTCGGGGTAGAGGTCCTGCCAGATGGCCTCAGCTGTGTGGGGGGTGAAGGGGGCCATCAGGCGGGCGACGGTGGCCAGGGCCACGGTCAACACATCGTAGAGGGTCTGCTTGCTGGCGTCCTCCCCTTTCCAGGCCCGGTCCCGGTTCAGGCGGACGAACCAGCGGGAGAGGTCCTCGAGCACGAAGCCGCGGATGGCTCTGGCGGCCCGGTGGTACTCGTGGTCGTCGAGGTGAGCGGTGGCCTCGGTGACGGTGTTCTGGAGGCCGGAGAGCAGCCACGCGTCGAGCAGGTCGTCGGGCGCGGGCTTGTCCCAGGCGGGCGGGTGGGCCACGTAGCCGTCCATCTCCATGTACTGGGTGGCGAAATAGTGGACGTTCCAGAGGATGTTCAGGAACCGGGAGGCCTCGCCGGCGGCCCCGGGCCCGAAACTGAGATCGTCCCAGGGGGCCGTCTGCTCCAGCATGGCCCAGCGCATGGGGTCGGCACCGTGCTCGGTGATGACGTCGGCCGGGGCAACGATGTTGCCCAGGCTCTTGCTCATGGGCCGGCCCTCGGCGTCGTGCACGAAGCCGTGCATGACGACCTCCTCGTAGGGGACCCGGTCCATGCTGACGACACCGGCGGCCAGCTGGCTGTAGAACCAGCCTCGGGTCTGGTCCAGGCCCTCGATGATGAAGTCGCAGGGGAACCACGTCTGGAAGGCGTCCTCGTCGGCCGGGTAGCCCAAGCTGGCCCAGCTGGCCACGGCCGAGTCGAACCAGACGTCCAGCACGTCGGGGACGCGCTCCATGGTCTCCCCGCACGTGCAGGCCATGGTGACCTCGTCGACCCAGGGCCGGTGGAGGTCCTCGATCTCGTCGACGTCGGCCCGGTCGAGGAGCTCGTCCTTGGAACCCATGACCTCGTACTGGCCGCAGGCCTGGCACTCCCAGATCGGCAACGGGATGCCCCAGTAGCGCTGGCGGCTGATGCACCAGTCCCTTGCGTTCTCGACCCAGTCCTTCTGGCGAGCAGCGCCGGCCCAGTCGGGGGTCCAGGTGACCCGGGCGACCTCGTCGAGCATGGCGTCGCGGACCTGGCTGACGGCCATGAACCACTGTTCGGTGGTCAGGTAGAGGATCGGGGTTTTGCACCGCCAGCAGTGGCCGTAGCTGTGCTCGGTGAGCCCCTTGGCCAAGAGCAGGCCCTTGGCTTCCAGGCGCTGGATGACGGCGTCGTCGGCGTGCTCGCCCTCGGGCTCGGCGTCGTCCTCGGAGGTCTTGCGGACGACCAGGCCGGCAAGCTCGCCGGCCAGCTCCGTGTACAGGCCCTCGGTGCCTACCGGACAGAACGGCGGGATCCCGTGCTCTTGGCCGATCTCGAAGTCCTCGGCGCCGTGGCCTGTGGCCGTGTGGACCAGGCCGGTCCGGTCGGCGGCCACGTGGTCGCCGGGGATGATCGTGTACTCGTTCGGGCTGCGCCGGTCCTGGTGGTAGGGGACCTCCTCGGCGAAGGGTTGCTGGTAGGCTAGACCGATGAGGTCCTCGCCGGGCATGTGGTCCACGACGGTCACGTCGGCCAGCTTGGCCGCGTGGGCCACGCCGTCGACGCAGGTGTCCTCGATGATCAGGGTCTCGGTCGTGCCGTCCCGGTGGGTGGCCAGGACCCGGGCGTACTCAAGGTCCGGATGGACGGCGACAGCGTTGTTGGCCGGCAGGGTCCAGGGCGTGGTGGTCCAGACGACCAGGAAGGCGTCGTCATCGACCAGGGGCAGCTTGACGTAGATCGAGGGGTCGGTCCGGTCCTCGTACTCGACCTCGGCCTGGGCCAGGGCGGTCTCGCACCGCGGGCACCACGGTAGCCCACCCCGGTTGTCCCGGTAGAGCAGGTCCTTCTCGTGGCCCTGCTTGATGGCCCACCAGGCCCCCTCCATGTAGGTGTCGTCGATGGTCCGGTAGGGCCGGTCCCAATCGAGCCAGACGCCCAGCTCCTTGAACTCCTCGGTCATCTCGTCGAGGAACTCCAGGGCGAAACCGCGGCACTTGTCCACGAAGGTCTCGACGCCCAGGGCCTCGATCTCCTGCTTGGTGCTGAAGCCCAGCTCCTTCTCGACCTTGACCTCGATGGGTAGACCGTGCATGTCCCAGCCGGGCTGGGTGCGCACGTTGAGCCCCTGCATCGTCCGGTAGCGGACGTTGAGGTCCTTCATCACCTTGTTCCAGGCGGTCCCGAGGTGGATGTGGCCCGACGTGTACGGGGGACCATCCACGAAGTAGAACGGTTCGGCCTCGGCGCGGGCTTCCCTCACCTGGCTGGGGATGTCCTCGGCTTGCCAGTACTCGGTGACCTCGGCCTCCAGGGCCTGGGGGTCGAACCCCTGGCGAGCACATCGGACCGGGACGTCGCTGGGCATGGGGGTCGGACCTCCAAAGGGCTGGCCTTCTTAAAGAGTGCCCTTCGGAGGGCGCCGGTGGCGCCGACCGGGACCCCCCGAGACACGGTCCTTGGAGGGTCATTTCGAGACAGCTCCGAGAACGTCCTTTAAGGGACGCGGCTTGATATGTGACCGAAACCCGATGCCTGGCTCACAACGTACCCTCATGGTCACCCTGATCAGCATGGCCCTCCTGTTCCCCGGTGCGGCCGTGCTCGCGCAACCCGGTCCCGGCGGCGGTCCCCCGTCGGCCCAGGACGACGCCTGGGCCATCGATGGAGCCACGGTCACCGGCGAGCACGTTTCCTTCACGCTCACAGATGCGGGCCTCGCCGACTACACCGTCCGCGGAACCCGGGTGCTAGACTCCCTTTCCTACGATCCCGCGCTCG
>CAZBKU010000107.1:0-9562 GCA_964492585.1 uncultured Thermoplasmatales archaeon
GAGGCCACGCCGCTGGTGACCTCGCCGGCCACGCCGGCCTGACCGGTCACGCGGTCGACGGCCTCGACCTCGGTGGCGATCTCCTCCACGGTCTCGGTGCTACCGGCACCGGAGAGCGCCCCCTTGATCTGGCCGGCCAGTTTCTTGACGTTGTCGCTGATCTGGCCGTAGGCCGAGGTCACGCCCTGGGTGCTGGCCTTGAGCTTGGAGCTCAGGCCCAGCTCGACGGACCCGCTGTCGTCCAGTTCGATCTGGTGGTCGATGGGCGCCTGGTGCTCGGCACCGATCTCCTCCTCGGAGATGATCGCCACCTCGAGATCCTCTTGGCTGCGAGCCTCGAGGTAACCGGAGACCTCGCGCATGTCGACCTGCTCCTCGTGCTCGATCTCCTGGGAGGCGTTGTCCTCCTGCTCCTCGTCCTGCTCGTCCGAGGTGTTCTCGTCTTCCTGGGGCTCGGGGTCGGGTTGGGGCTCGACCTCGTCGTCGTGGTCGGCATCAGCGGACGTGTACGTGTAGGCCGAGCCGGAGGCGTTGTGATCGATCGTGCCGCCGGTGTAGCTGGAGTTCTCTGCGTTGTCCTCGCTCTCGTCCTCTTGCTCGGAGGCGTCCTCCTGCTCCTCGTCCTGCTCGTCCTCCTCGTCGTCGGAGCTGGTCTGCTCCTCGTCGTCGGAGGGCGCAGGCTCGTCCTCGGGCAGCTCGACCTCGTCGAGGAGGTCCACGTCGACGTAGACCTCGCCGTCGATGCTGACCTCGCCGTCCATGTGCTGCTCGCCATCATCGTCCTGGGCGGGCGTGCACATCTCGTCCGGCGGGCACGGGAGCTCGTCGTCGACGCTGGTCTCCAGGTCGCCATCGGCGCTCCCGCCGGCCTCGGTCTCGGCGTCCATCGTGTAAGACTCATCGATCTCGGTGGTCTGCTCGGAGCTCGCGTCCATCTCACCAGACGTGGACATGGGCGCTGCCGCCGCGGCCCCGCTAGCGAAAAGCAGCGAGAGCACGACGAGTCCGACCAGGTTGGGCATCCGTACCATGTTGTTCGTCACCACCATCAGCTCGCTTGGGGGAGGTTAAGAAGGAGTTTGGCAGCACGCGTGAAACGAGGCATCGACCGGTGGGGACGGGCACCTCTGGACAGACTCCTTCTCCACGCTGTCCGAGCCACGGTGAGACCCTCTACCGGTCAGCCAGCCTGGGGGTCTCCCGCCGTGACCGGTGACCGCGGGGCAAGCATCCCTTAAGCGACCAGGGCCCTGGGCCCCTCGTGCGCTTCCCCCAGGAGGTCGTCGTCCAACGCTTCCTCCCCACCTACCGGGCCCTGTTGGCCAAGGCCCTCTACGAGCGGGACCTGCCCCAGCGGACCATCGCTGACCGGATCGGTGTGACCCAAGCCCAGGTCTCCAAGTACCTGGCCGACAAGATCGGCCTCGAACCCGGCCTGGCCCAGGACCCCCGGGTCCTGGAGACGGTGGAGGCCGTGGCCGACGGTCTGGCCGAGGGCCACCTGGACACCGTCGGCGCACTTGCCGAGAGCCTGGGTCTGATCACCCGGCTGCACGCCAGCGGACCCCTGGCCGACCTCCACCGCGAGGAGATGCCAGAGCTGACGGGCACCGGGTTCGATGCGACCCTGGATCCCGAGAGCCTGGCGCTCAAGGAGCACAGGGTCCTCACCGAGCTCCGCTGGGTCCTGCGGCGCCTGGTCACCCTGCCGGGCTTGGCCGCCTGGATCCCGCACGTCGGCTCCAACCTGGCCCAGGCCCGGTCCGGAGCCGAGGACCTCTGGGACGTGGCCGCCCTACCTGGCCGCATCGATGTCGTCGGTCAGAGCCCCCAGGCCACCACCGAACCCCGGTTCGGGGCCTCCCGGCACGTGGCCACGGTCGTCCTGGCCGTCATGGATGTCGATCCGGTCCAAAGGGCGGCCCTGAACATCGCCTACCGGTCCGAGCTGCACGACGAGGTGGAGGCCGCCGGGTTCCAGGCCCTGGGGTTCGAGGCTGGCTACGAGGCCAGGCGCCAGGCCGTGGCCGAGACGGTGGCCGAGCACGTGGCGGGCCACGATCGGTTGCCCGAGGTCCTCTACCACGCGGGCGCCTTCGGGATCGAGCCGGTGGCCTACATCTTGGGCCGGGATGCTCAGGAGGTCCTCGACCGGACACGAGCCCTTCTGGCGACCGGATAGAACCCTTCCGGACCGGTCGCCCCGGCCACGGCCTCGGCCAGAAAGAAAGATAAGCTAGGGGCCCTCCTACCGCGTCCAGGGCATGGACCAAGACGTCGACGACGGTGACCAACGCCGCCCCCATGCGGACCAGGTCGCCCGCCCGGAGGGACGGTAGGGACCGCCATGGCATGGGGGTTGATCGTGCTTGGATCTTCCACGGGCCTTGCCATCCAGGGCGCCCTCTTCGTCGTGTTCGTGATCCTTTCGGCGCTCTTCTCAGCGGCCGAGTCGTCGCTGATCAGCCTGCCCGTCTTCCCGAGGCGTCACCTCAAGGAGCTCTCCGGCGAGGGCTCCCCGGTCCACCGCGTCCTGCGCAACCCCAACCGGGTCCTGGTCACGGTGTTGCTGGGCAACTACCTGGTCAACGTCTCGGCCGCCGTCGTCGCCATGGGGTTGACGGTCGGGCTGCTGGGGACCATCAGCGTCTGGTCCATGGTCGCGGCCGTCGTGGTCGCCTCGCTGATCCTGATCACCCTGGGCGAGCTGGTCCCCCGTGCCATCGCCACCGTAGCCCCGGATCGCACCGCACGGCTCACAGCACCCTTGCTGGGCACCATGCAGACCCTCCTCTACCCGGCCGTCTGGGTCCTTGAACGCTTCTCGGCGGTCATGCTGCGCCTGATCGGGGGACCGGGCCAGCGCCGGGTCTTCTTCGACGAGGAGGAGCTCAAGCAGATGGTCGAGATGGGTGAAGCCCAAGGCATCATCGAGAAGGAAGAGCAGGAGATGATCTCGGCGGTCATCGACTTCGCCGACCTGACCGCCGGGGACATCATGGTCCCCCGCACCGACATGGTCGTCGTCGAGGACACCGCCACCGTCCCGGCGATCATCGCCACGATCAAGGAGACCGGCTACTCGCGGATCCCGGTCTACAAGGAGGACCTGGACACCGTCGTCGGTGTCGTCTACGGCAAGGACCTGATCGGCGAGGTCGACCCCCAGGCCGACACCACCGCCCGCGAGGTCATGAAGCAGACCCTCTTCGTGCCCGAGACCAGCCACCTCGACGAGGTGCTCCGGGAGATGAAGACCCGGCGTATCCACATCGCGCTTGTCCACGATGAGTACGGTGGGACCGCAGGCCTGCTCACCCTGGAGGACGTGCTCGAGGAAATCGTCGGCGACATCTTCGATGAGTACGACCCCCACACGGGGGAACCCATCGAGTGGATCGACCCTACCACGGCCGTCCTGGACGCCCGCCTGGACATCCCCGCGGTCAACGAGGCCCTGGGCACCCAGCTCCCGTCGGCCGCCGGCTACGAGACCCTTGCCGGGTTCCTCTTCCACAAGCTCGGCCGCCCCGGGCGGACCGGCGAGGTCGTCGAGCACGATGGCGCCAGCTTCGAGCTCGAACGGGTGGCCAACCGCCGTATCCTGACCGTGCGCGTCCGGGTGCCCGAGGACGAGCCGCCGATCGAGGCCGAGGACGAGAGCGAGATCCTCTGAGCTCTCCTCGACCGGGCACCTTGAAGTCCCCCCGGCCTATCGGACCTCGTGGTCGAGCCCGCGACCGACGACGAGACAAGCGTCCCCTTCGACGTCGACTCGTTCGACGACCTTATCCGGGTCCCGCCGTTCCACGAGTGGCTCCGGTTGAGGACCACGCACGTCGAGAAGGGTCACGTGGCGATCCTGCTCCCGTACAAGGACGAGCTGATCGGCAACCCGAAGATCCCAGCCATCCACGGCGGCATCCTGGCCGGTTTGATCGATCTGGCCGGCGGGGCGGCGGTCTTCACCCACACCAACGCGCCCACCCCGACCATCGACCTGCGCATCGACTACATCCGGCCGGCCAAGCAGAAGGACACCGTGGCCGAGGCCCAGGTCATCAACGCCGGGCGGACCATCGCGTTCGTCGACGTCCAGGTCAGCCAGGAGGGCAAGCTCGTGGCCACCGGCCGGGCGACGTATTCCACCAAGGGTGCCAAGCCCGCCCCGGAGGAAGAGGACTACCCGATCGGGTGAGGACCCCATGCCCAGGTGTGCGGCCCATAGGCCGAACGGAAGGTCAGGCCGGACCGGTGCCTCGACCTTTTTATGTACCCCGGCCTTGCCCTGTTCCCCCGGCCGAGGTAGCCTAGCCAGGTCATACGGCCGAACCCTTCGGGCTCGGCCTCGTTCGAGGTCTGTCGACCTCTCACAGGAAACCTTGACCTGGTGGCCACCTCTCTTCCCGCTGCTGCCGAGGTAGCCTAGCCAGGTCAAGGCGCCGGTCTTGAAAACCGGTGGGCTATGCCCACGGGAGTTCGAATCTCCCCCTCGGCGTTCCCTCTCCTAGTGCTGGTCTTGAGAACCGGTGGGCCCTGCAGGAACCGGAGGTTCACTCGCCATCTCGAGCCGCTGCTTCTTCTGCGGGCTTGTCGGCCGCTCGGTCCACCGCCGGCGGCTTCTTGGAGGACGTCCGGTCATCCATGCCGGGGGTGGCCTTGCGTTCGGCCCGGTCCTTGATCCCCAACAACATCCGGCGCTCCATCACGAAGTGGGAGGGCTCCAGGACCCCAGTCACGAAGGCCGTCATCGGCAGGCCCCGGTGGTCGACCCGGAAGCGGGCCAACAGACGGGTGCGCCCCTCGGCGACAGGGTCGAGGACGAAGGCCCAGGAGCCATCCACCCAGAGCTTCTCCCCTGGTTCGATGTCCTTGACCGGCGGCTCGTCGAGGCCCGGCACCCAGGTCCCGCGCATGACCAGGGCGCGCTCGTCCTCGACCTCGACCACGCGCATGGCCCACTGGTCGCGGTCCGGGGCCGTCCGGACCAGGTCGCCCTCTTCGATCTCCTGGAGCGCTGGGACGATGTCCTCGGAGCTGTGGACGTCGAAACCGAACACGTTCTCCAGCCAGTCGTAGCTGTAGAACCCGGCCCGGTCCTGGCCGATCTGCACGAGCCAGGGCCAGATGTCCTCGGGGTCAGCCTCGATGGTCACCGCCCGGGTCGTCTCCAAGCGTGGGTGGGTGATCTGGTCATCGCCCGGAAGCTCGTCCTCGGCTTCCTGCTCTGTGGCACCCCAGGTCCGCGTCCACGGGCGCACGGTCCCTAGGTAGAGCCCGGCGGCCGCCCCGGCGATGTTCCGCAACCGCTTGACCCTCTTCCACGTCTTCCGGATCCGTCCAGCCATGGTGGCTACATCTAGGCGTGCGCGTACTTGGGGCTTTGTGCGAAGCGGCCCTCCCCGGGAGGGACGGCGGCGCCCGGGCTTGGAGGGTCTTGGGGGACGGCGTTAGGTTCATGTAATAGATGACCTTCCCCGGCCTTGAGCCTCTGGCTCAGCGCATCTGCTCCCGTAGTGTAGTCCGGCCAATCATTTCGGCCTCTCGAGCCGATGACTGGGGTTCAAATCCCCACGGGAGCACTTCTTCCCATACCGCACCGAGAAGTGCGACCGTGGGGATTTGAACCGGAGGTTCACGAGCAGACCGGGTGCCGTTGGCCCGCCGGTCTGCGAGCCGTACGAACCCGCCCACCGTGCCAAGGTTCGTACTTGAATCCCCTTGGGGATGAACATCCATCAGCATAGCGGACCGGATGTTCATGCCCCCGTGGTCTCTCAGGACGCGTACAATTGCACCGCGCCCTGCGATCCCCACGGGAGCGTGGAGTGGTGTTCTCCGATAGCGCTGCCTCCGACGTGCGCCCCATCAGATCGCATCCGGGGTCCCGTGGCCGACGCCGCGTTCGACGACGACCCTCGGCGGCACTTCCTCCTGACGAGCGGCTTCCTGCTCCAGCACCCAGCGAGCCAGCGGGATCGGGAAGGTGCCGTCGGGGACGTGCTGGGCGAGCTCGTCGGCCAGGGTCTCCAGCGCCAGGGCGCCGTCGCCGGGCTCGGTGATCCCGGGGTCGAGCCTGGCGAGCACGTGGACGTAGGCACCCACGGCCCGGAGCTTGCTACGCACCTTCTCGTGCACCCGCTCGGCGAGGTCCTCGGGGGCCCATCCGAGGTCGTGGTCGAGGGCTCGGGTCAGGCGGTCGACCCGGTGGGCGTCGGTGGTCCACGTCAGCTCGACGTAGGCCTCGATGTACCCTTCCAAGCTCCCGGGATCGCGGTCGAGGATCGCCTGCCTGAGCTCCTCCCAGGGGCGGGGGCCATGGAGCTCGTGCGTGAGGGTCCCCTGGCGTCGCCAGAGCTCCCCGCCGCATACAGAGCACAGCCTGTCGGCCGGGGAGGACCCGTTCGGCTGGAGAGGTGGTCGGCCGTCGGCCAGAGAGAGGTTCCCGATGGTGAGCGCTTCGCGCTCCTCTTGGCGGCCTCTCCAGATGACCCAGCCCATGCCAAGCCCGCCGAGCACGGTCAGGATCCATCCGGCCGGATGCCAGGCGATGGCGACCACCACGCCGGCCACCATCAACGGCAGGAACGCGGGCGCTTGAGCCTCTCGCGCCATCGATCATGCAGTGTGTGCCACGGAACACATCATTTCTTTCACGCTGGTCGAAGGATCCCTTTGAAAGTGATGCCAGCATCACACCAAGGGCTTGGCTGGCGGTGTTCAGGGGGAGCGGTGCGTGAGAAGGTGGGAGGTTCGACCCAGCGGGGAGATCTTGGAACGTCAGGTCCAGAGACCGTGGGTGAGGCGTGAACGCTCGGCCCCGCTGGGCCGCGGACGTGGGTGGGCCGTGGGGGCTTAAGCCGTTGTTGGACAGACCGTTGAACGGTTGGATGGTGTATCCAGGCTCCTCGGTCCCTCGGGGGCCCTCGGCCTGGTGGCCTCTCGGTCTGACCTCAGCTCCGCTGGAGATCCTCCATGCCCTGGCTGGCCGGTTCGAAGGCGACCGGGCTCCCGACCTCGGCCTCCCGGGCCCGGTCGTAGAGCATCTTGGCCGCGGCCACGGTCTCGATCCCGGTCCCACCGCTGTCGAAGAGGGTGATCTGGGCCTGGCTGGTCCGGCCCGGGCGATCGCCGGCTACGATCTGGCCGAGCTCGGCGTGGATGTGATCCTCTTCGATCAAGCCCTCCTCGATGGCCATCAGCAGCTCCCCGCTGTCCTGGTGGGCGCGGGCCTCCAGGTCGGGTACGTAGAGCGCCCTGGCCACGGTCGCGCCCTCGACCTCCCGACGCTCGGGGTGGTACTGGCCCATGGCGGTCACGTGCGCTCCCTCGGCCAGGTCCTCGTCCCGGAACACCGGCTCCTTCGAGCGCGTGGCCGTGATGACGATGTCGGCGCCGTCGACGGCGGCGGACGCGCTCTCCACCGGGACGACGTCGACGCCCAACCGGTCGGCTGCCTCTTGCGCGAAGGTCTCGCGGTGGGTCTTGGTCGGCGAGTGGACCCGGACCCCCGCGAGGTCACGGACCTGGGCCGTGCACCGGAGCTGGCCCCAGGCCTGGCGGCCGCTGCCGAACAAAGCCAACGTCCCGGCGTCCTGGCGGGCCAGGTGGTCGGTGGCCACCGCTCCGGCAGCCCCGGTCTTCAGCGGGTTGAGCGCGGCACCGTCCAACAGCGCCAGTAGCTCGCCCGTGTCGGCGTCGAAGAGGCTGACCAGGAACCAGGCGTCCTTGCGGCCGAACCCTGCGCTGTACGTGTACCCGCCCATGGCGCCCAGGCCCGGGAGGATGGCGGTGTAACCGGTCAGCATGCCCCACGGGTTGGCTCTGGACAGCCGGTCTCGCGGCCGCGCGGTACCGTCGGTCCCGTGGTCCTCGTAGCCGGCCTCCACCGCGTCGACGTAGTCGGCCGGCGTGGCCAGGTCTCGGACCTCTTCTGAGCTGAGGAACAGGGTCTCGGTCATCGAGCCCTCAAGCCTGAGCACCGGTCTAAGCCTTGGGGCCCGAGGCCCGGTCCCGGCTGGGCTGGGACACGCTCAGCCCTCGTCGCCGATCAGGGTCTCGATGGTCTTGACACCGGAGAGCCCCTCGATGTGGTGGATGGCCCCCCGGAGGTCGCGCATGCTGCCGACGTCCAGGAAGATGATGCCGTCGTGGCGGCCCAGCGCCGGGTAGGCCTGGACGACGCCCGGGATGTTCTGGGCCTCCCGGTAGAGGGACTTGGCGCCGTGGAGCGCCTGCTGCTCGTCCACCAGGACGACGGCCCGGATCACTCGATCGCCTCCGCGGGGATCTCGATGAGGGTCTCGGAGACCAGCACCCCGTCGGTCTCGGAGACGTCGCCCAGGACCCGGCCAAGCTCGCCCATGCCATCGATCTCCAGGCGCAACACGACCTCGGGTTGACCGAGGACCGGGAAGGCATCCACGACACCGTTCAACCGCCCCAACGTCTCGGCGACGGCTTGCTCCTCCTCCGGTGCCACGCCCACCAGGACACAGGCTCGCATCGGCGGACCAACCGGCAAGCGTGCCAAGAAGCTTCGCGTCGCTTGAGGGCGGTGTGAGGCTCAATGCTCACCAGGCGTCTGGCCAACCGTCTTCTTCACCGACCGGGCTCCACGGTCGATGCGAGTCGCGTTCATCGCGTTGGCGCTCGTGCTCAGCCTGACGATCATCGCCACACCGGGTCTGGCGAAGCCCGACCACGTGGATTGCGGGTCCGCCGAGGATGGCACGGGGGTCACCTGCCGCGTCGAGCTCTACCCCACGTGCTACTCCGAGAACACCGTGACGGTCGAGGATGGCTACGAGAGCGACGGTCACTGCCACTGACGCCGGGGCACCGGCTCACCGCCCCTCGGCTTGCCCCCGCTTGAGCTTGCCGGCCTCCCGGTCGGCCAACCAGATCGGCTGCGGGTGCTTGTGCTGGCCGGGCGGCAGGCGCCGGACGAGGTCGAGGGCTGTCTCGTGGCTCACCCGATGCCCGGGGCTGACGTAGATCGGCTTGGTGGCCCGTGGACTCGAGATCAGGGCGTACCCGAGCAGCTCGCCCTCGTCGAGGATGGGTGCCTGGTCGCCCTCGGCCTCCAGGGGACCATCGACCTCGCCCAAGAGCAGGTTCTTGGTCACGCCGACCGACGGCACATCGAGCAGCAGGCCCATGTGGGAGGCGCTGCCCAGCCGGCGCGGGTGGATCAGGCCCCCGCCGTCGACCAGGAGCACGTCAGGGACCCCCTCGAGCTCGGGCCAGAGGGCCTCGATCAGGGGCAGCTCCCGGTAGGCCAACAGGCCCAGGATGTAGGGCAGCTCGACGTCCATCTCGGTGTGGTGTAGCTCAAGGGTCTCCAGGTTCGAGGCCTCCAGGACCGTGAGCGCCCCGTACCCGCGGCCGGCCCGGTCGTAGGAGGCATCGAACCCGGCCACCGTCTCGATCTTGCCGGGGAGGTCGTCCTTGAGGACGATCCGGCGGGCCAGCTCGGCCTGCTCCTCGCGCACGGCGTCGCGCTCGAACCCCTCGGCCCCCCGAGGCAGCAGCTGGAGAACCCGCCTGACCGAGAAAACCC